>JAEYUE010000328.1 GCA_023433655.1 Pseudomonadota bacterium
GTGCAGCGCCGGAACGACGCTGACCACAAGCTGACAGAAAAGTAATCCCGGGCTCAGCCTGATGTCAGCCATCCCGCGCTAGGGTGCGGGCAGCCCTAGACGGAACACCGCCATGCCCAGCCTGCCGGCCTCGTCACACCCAGCACCGCCCGCAGCACCGGACCGCGACCCGGTCTGCGGCATGACGGTCAAGCCCGACAGTCCCTACCAGGCCCAGCATGCCGGCCAGCGCCTGCGCTTCTGCAGCCAGCACTGCCTGGACCGCTTCGGCGCCGAACCGCACAAGTACCTGTCCGCCCGGCACGCCGATCACGCGCCGGCTGCCGCGCCCGACGCAGGGGCGGCCGCCACGGCAGCGGCCGCCGAATACACCTGTCCGATGCACCCGGAGATCCGCCAGCTCGGCCCCGGCACCTGCCCGCTATGCGGCATGGCCCTGGAGCCGGTCCTGCCGGAACTGGAAGAAGAGGAAAACCCGGAGCTCAGGGACTTTTCCCGGCGCTTCGGGTGGACCCTGCCGTTGACCCTGATCGTCACCGTGCTGGCCATGGGCGGGCATGCCCTGAACCTGTTCCACGGCGCTGCGCAGAACTGGGTCGAACTCGCGTTGAGCACCCCGGTGGTGCTCTGGGCCGGCTGGCCGTTCTTCGTGCGCGGCGTGCGCTCGGTGCGGCTGCGCAGCCCGAACATGTGGACGCTGATCGGCCTGGGCACCGCCGCCGCCTACCTGTACAGCCTGGTCGCCACCCTGGCGCCGGGCGTGTTTCCCGCCGACTTCGTACAGGACGGGCGCATCGGCGTGTACTTCGAGGCGGCGGCGGTGATCATCTCGCTGACCCTGCTCGGCCAGATCCTCGAACTCAAGGCGCGCTCGCAGACCTCGGCGGCAATCCGCTCGCTGCTCGGCCTGGCGCCCAAGACCGCGCGGCGCATCAATGCCGACGGCAGCGAAGAAGACATCCCGCTCAGCCACGTGCACAGCGGCGACACCCTGCGCGTGCGACCGGGCGAGAAGGTGCCGGTCGACGGTCTGGTGCTGGAAGGTGAAAGCGCGGTGGACGAGTCGATGCTCACCGGCGAGCCGCTGCCGATCATGAAGCGCGCCGGCGACAGCCTGATCGGCGCCACCCTGAACGCCCACGGCAGCCTGGTGATGCAGGCGCAGAAGGTCGGCAGCGCGACCGTGCTCGCGCAGATCGTGCAGATGGTCGCCCAGGCACAGCGCTCCAAGGCGCCGATGCAACGGCTGGCCGATGTCATCGCCGGTTACTTCGTGCTGGTGGTGATCGGCATCGCCGTGCTCACGTTGTTCGTCTGGGGTCTGTGGGGGCCGGAGCCGAGCTGGGTGTTCGGCCTGATCAACGCGGTGGCGGTGCTGATCATCGCCTGCCCGTGCGCCCTGGGCCTGGCCACGCCGATGTCGGTAATGGTCGCCACCGGCAAGGCGGCGAGCAGCGGCGTGCTGTTCCGCGATGCCGGCGCCATCGAGAACCTGCGCAAGATCGACACGCTGATCGTCGACAAGACCGGCACCCTGACCGAAGGCCGCCCCGCGTTCCACAGCGTCGAGGCGGCGCCCGGCTTCGCGCGCGACGAGGTGCTGTGGCTGGCCGCCAGCCTGGATCAGGGCAGCGAGCATCCCCTGGCCCACGCCATCGTCGCTCAGGCCCGCGCCCTGGGCCTGGCGCTGAGCACCCCCGAAGCGTTCGAGTCGGCCTCCGGCATCGGCGTGCGCGGCCAGGTCGAGGGCCGCCGCCTGCAGTTGGGCAACACCGCGCTGCTGACCGATGCCGGCGTGGATGCCGGCCCGCTGCAGGCCAGCGCCGAACGGCTGCGCGGCGACGGGGTGAGCATCATGTACCTGGCGGTGGACGGCGCGCTGGCCGGGCTGCTGGCGGTCGCCGATCCGATCAAGCCGACCTCGAAACTGGCAGTCGAGCGCCTGCAGGTCGATGGCGTACGGGTGATCATGGCCACCGGTGACGGCCTGACCACCGCCCGCGCGGTGGCCCGCGAGCTGGGCATCGAGGAGGTGCACGGCGAGGTCAAGCCGCAGGACAAGGAGCGCCTGGCCGCCCTCCTGCAACAGCAGGGTCACCGCGTGGCCATGGCCGGCGACGGCATCAACGACGCCCCGGCCCTGGCGCGCGCCGACATCGGCATCGCCATGGGCACCGGCACCGACGTGGCGATGAACAGCGCCCAGGTCACGCTGGTCAAGGGCGACCTGCTCGGCATCCTGCGCGCGCGCAGTATGTCGGTGGCCACCGTGCGCAACATGCACCAGAACCTGACGTTCGCCTTCCTCTACAACACGCTGGGCATTCCGCTGGCCGCCGGCCTGCTCTATCCGCTGACCGGCCTGCTGCTCTCGCCGCTGATCGCCGCGCTGGCCATGAGCCTGAGCTCGGCCTCGGTGGTGTTCAACGCGCTGCGCCTGCGCAAGGTTTCCATCGACTGATCCGGAGAAGTTCCATGCACCCCAGACTGCGTATCGCAGCCCTCGCCGCCCTGCTGCTGAGCGGCGCCGCCCAGGCGGCCGAACCCCTGACCATCGACGTGCACCGCGACGCCAACTGCGGCTGCTGCAAGGACTGGATCGCCTACCTGAAGGACAACGGCTTCACGGTGCGCGACCACGTCGAGCGCGACATGGGCGCGGTCAAGCAGGCGCTGGGCGTGGCGCCGCGCCTGGCCTCCTGTCACACCGGCGTGATCGACGGCAAGTTCGTCGAGGGCCACGTGCCGGTGGCGCAGATCCTCGAACTGCGCCAGCGCCCCGACCTGCTGGGCATCGCCGTGCCCGGCATGCCCGCCGGCTCGCCAGGCATGGACTACGGCCAGCCGCACGAGGCGTATCAGGTGCTCGGCCTCAACCGCGCCGGGCAGGACGAGGTGCTGGCCAGCTACCCGGCGCCGAAGGTGCCGCGCCGTTGAGCTGACGAAAACGTAATCGACGCTTCAGCCTGCCGTCAGCGGCGCTGCCGCAGGCTGGGGGTAGATCGCAATGCCTGAGGATT
>JAEYUE010000051.1 GCA_023433655.1 Pseudomonadota bacterium
GCGCTGGACTGGCCGGTGCGCGGGGAGATTCTGCGGCGTTTCGGGCCGGTGGGCATGGGCGAGCGCAACAACGGCGTGAACATCGGGGCGCCCGAGGGCGGCGAGGTGCGCGCCGCGGCCGCCGGGCGGGTCGGCTATGTCGGCGACGATCTGGCCGGACAGGGGCTGACGGTGCTGATCGTTCACCGCGACGGCTGGCGGACGGTCTATGGCCATCTGGGCCGGGCCATGGTGCGCGACGGCGAGGACGTGCAGGCGGGGCAGGCGATCGGCACGGTCGGCACCACGGCCGGCGACGGCCGGCCCTCGATGCATTTCGAGACCTGGCGGATGTACGACGACGAGCCGCGGGCGATCGATCCGCTGAGCGTGTTGCCGCGCTGACGCAAGGAGACGGAAACCGGCGGGGCGGCGCGTTGCATTGTGCGGCGGCGCGCCCTAGGTTCCGCGCCTCGTTTTCAGGGGGCGCGGGGCGTCCCGGCATGCAGAGACTCTAGATGACTGCCTCCGACGGCGGCCTGATGGCCCAGTTGATCTCCTTCGCTCCCATCATCCTGATCTTCGTGATGGGTTATTTCCTGCTCATCCGGCCGCAGGTGAAGCAGGCCAAGGCGCACCGCGAGATGGTCGCGGGCCTGAAGCGCAACGACACGGTGGTGCTGTCGAACGGCATGATCGGCAAGGTCACGCGCATCGAGAACGACGAGGCCATGGTCGAGATCGCCCAGGGCGTGAACGTGCGGGTGGTCAAGTCGATGATCAGCCAGGTGCGCGACCGCACCGGCGTGGCCGCCAACGACGCCAAGCAAGTCTCCAAGGCCTGATCTCGGCGCTCTGAAAGGTCGGGGGAAGCCCGCATGATCCATCTGTCGCGCTGGAAGGTCATCCTTCTGATCCTTTCCTTCGTGTTCGGGGTGTTCTTCGCCTATCCGAACATGCTGAGCGCGGAGCAGAAGGCCGCGCTGCCGGGCTGGCTGCCGAAGAGCGGCGTCAACCTCGGCCTCGACCTGCAGGGCGGCTCGTACCTGCTGCTGGAAGTCGACGTGCCGGCCATGCGCGAGAAGCGCTTGACCAACCTCGGCGAGGACGCGCGCACGGTGCTGGGCGAGGTCGGCGTCGAGATCTCGGGCATCGTGCAGCAGGGGCCCGGCGTGATCGTGACCCTGGCCGATCCGGCGGCGATGGATCGGGCGCTCGAGGCGATGCGGCCGCTGACCGGCGGGGCCGGCCAGATCGCCGATCGCACGGTGCAGCGCCAGGGCGACGACCGCATCCGCTACGCCTTCACCGACCAGGCCATGAACTCGATGGCCTCGGACGCGGTCAGCCAGTCGATCGAGGTGGTGCGCCGCCGGGTCGACAGCCTGGGCACGCGTGAGCTGTCGATCACCCGCCAGGGCGCCGACCGGATCGTCATCCAGGCCCCGGGCGAGAGCGACCCGGGCGAGCTGGAGCGTCTGATCGGCAAGACCGCCCAACTGACCTTCCAGATGGTCGACACCGAGAATTCGGTGCAGGAGGCCCTGGCCGGCTTCCCGCCGCCGGACGCCATGGTCGTGCCGGACGCCGCCGGCAATCCCTATCTGGTCAAGAAGCGCATCCTGGTCTCGGGCGAGAATCTGACCAAGGCCGAGGTGACCTCGGACGAGAACCGCCAGACCGCCATCGGCTTCCGCTTCGACGGGGCGGGGGCGCGGCGCTTCGGCGAGGCCACCGCGGCCAATATCGGCAAGCCCTTCGCCATCATCCTCGACGGGGTGGTGATCTCGGCCCCGACCATCAACAGCGCCATCACCGGCGGTTCGGGCATCATCCAGGGCAGCTTCACCATCGAGGAAGCCTCGGAAATGGTGAACCTGCTGAACGGCGGGGCGCTGCCGGCGCCGCTGAAGGTCGAGGAGCGCCGCACGGTGACCGCCGAACTCGGCGCCGACGCCGTGGCCGCGGGCGCCCTGTCGACCGCCATCGGGGCGGCCATCATCGTGCTCTTCATGCTGCTGTCCTACGGCTTCCTGTTCGGGGGCATCTCGGTCATCGGCCTGGTGCTGAACGGCCTGCTGATCATCGCCGCCATGTCGATGACCGGGGCGGCCCTGACCCTGCCCGGCATCGCCGGCCTGGTGCTGACCTTCGCCGTGGCCGTGGACGCCAACGTGCTGATCTACGAACGGATGCGTGACGAGGCGCGGGCCGGACGCTCGGTGATCGCCTCGCTCGACGCCGGCTTCAACAAGGCCATGGGCACCATCATCGACGCCAACCTGACGACCCTGGTGGCGGCATTGATCATGTTCATCTTCGGGGCCGGGCCCGTGCGCGGCTTCGCCTGGACGCTGACCATCGGCGTCTTCACCTCGATGCTGTCGGCCGTGCTGGTCGCGCAGGTCGGACTGGCCTGGTGGCTGAAGGCCGCCAAGCCCAAGAAACTGCCGATCGCGGAGTGATGGCGATGCGTGGATGGCCCCTCATCAAACTGCTGCCGACGAAGACGAATTTCGAGTTCGTCCGGTTCGCCAAATTCTTCGGCCTGCTGTCGGCGGTGCTGTGCGTCGCCTCGATCATCGGCTGCTTCTGGCCTGGCCTGAACATGGGCATCGACTTCCGCGGCGGGGCCTCGATCGAGGTGCCCAAGCCGGCGGGGCAGGTGATCCCGCTGGATGACCTGCGGGGGGCGGTCAGCGAACTGGGCCTTGGCGACGTGGGCGTGCAGGGCATCGCCCGCCGCGGCACCGACGTGGACGACGGCTCGACCGCCATCGTGCGCTTCCAGATCCCGGAGGGCCGCGACCAGACCCAGGTGGTCCAGCAGGTCGAGACCGCCATCACCGAGGCCGTCGGGGAGGTGAACTATTCCGGCGTGGCCGTGGTCGGCTCGAAGGTTTCCGGCGAGCTGTTCATGTCGGGCCTGATGGCGCTGGGCCTCGCGATCGCGCTGATGTTCGTCTACATCTGGTTCCGCTTCGAGCCGCAGTTCGGCTTCGGCGCGGTGATCGGCCTGTTGCACGACGTGGTGCTGGTGTTCGGCCTGATCGTGCTGATGCGGCTGGAGTTCAGCCTGAACATGGTCGCGGCCATCCTGACCGTCATCGGCTATTCCATGAACGACACCGTCGTGGTGTTCGACCGCCTGCGCGAGAACCTGCGCAAGTACAAGACCATGCCGCTGCGCGAGGTGATCGACCTGTCGATCAACGAGACGCTGTCGCGGACCATCATCACCGGCGTGACCGCGATCATGGTGCTGGCGGCGCTGGCGGTTTTCGGCGGCGAGGCCCTGTTCGGCTTCTCCATCGCCCTGATGTTCGGCATCATCGTCGGCACCTATTCGTCGATCTATGTCGGCGCTCCGGTGATCCTGCTGTGGGGTGTGAAGCGCGGCGGCTCGTCCGACGACGCCAAGCCGATCACCTTCGGCATGGCCAGCCGGCCGTAGGGCGACCGCTCCCTCTTCCGGCGGGAGAGGGATGCCCCCACATTCTTTCGGTTTTTGTCGATGAGGCGCGGCGCTATGGTCGCGCTTCAACGATTCCCGCCCGGGGAGGGGCGCTCGACATGTTCGGCAAGCTGCTATCGAATTTCCGCTCGACCATCCTGCTCAGCCTCGTGCTGGCCGGGGTGATGATCTACGCCTTCGGCAGCGTCGCGCCGGGCGGCTTCGACGTGATCTTCTGGCAGGCGGTGTTCCGCTGGACCCACGTTTTCGCGGGCATCCTGTGGATCGGCCTGCTGTGGTACTTCAACTTCGTCCAGATCCGGGTCATGCCGTCGATCCCGGCCGAACTGAAGCCGGCGATCGGCAAGCACATCGCTCCCGAGGCCCTGTTCTGGTTCCGCTGGTCGGCGCTGGCGACGGTGCTGGCGGGCCTGGCCCTCGCCTTCACGCGCGGCCACGCCTACGCCGTCGAGGTGCTGAGCTTCGGTCTCGCGCAGGGCCTGACCGAGGACCAGAAGGGCTTCACCCTGATGGGCATCGGGGTGTGGCTGGCGATCGTCATGTTCCTGAACGTCTGGGGGGTGATCTGGCCGAACCAGAAGCGGGCCCTGGGCATCGTCGTGGTCGATGACGAGGCCAAGGCGCGGGCGGCGCGCACGGCCATGCTGGCCAGCCGCATCAACATGCTGCTGTCGCTGCCGATGCTGACCTCGATGGCGATGTACCAGACCATCTTCGGCTGACGCCGGAGGTCCTACTCGCCGGCCGCAGGATGGCCTATGG
>JAEYUE010000054.1 GCA_023433655.1 Pseudomonadota bacterium
GGTCGCCCGGGGTCGGGCCCACGGCGGTGCCGACGTCCGAGGCGTAATAGGTCACCGCCACCCGGTCCTGCGGCCGCAGCCGGTCGATGATCAGGTTCATCGACTTCTTGGCCAGGTCCAGCTTGTCGGGCGAATGCATGGAGCCCGAGACGTCGACCATGAAGGTCAGGTTCAGCGGCTTGCGCTCAACGGCCGGCAATTCGTAGCCCTGCAGGCCGACGTGGACGATCTGTCGGCCTTCCGACCAGGGCGAGGCGGCCACGGCGGTGCTGACCGCGAACGGCTCCGTCGCGGACCCCGGCCGCTCGTAGCCGTAGTCGAAATAGTTGATCATCTCCTCGACCCGGACGGCGTCCGGCGGGGGCAGGCGCCCTTCCTCGATAAAGCGGCGGACGTTGGAATAGCTGGCGGTATCGACGTCGATCGAGAAGGTCGAGACCGGCGCCTCGGCCACCCGCTTGACCGGGTTCGGGGTGGCGTCGGGATAGCGTTCGGTGTCCGCCGCGACCGTCGGGGGGGCGTAGATCGGGGCCATGCTCATCCGCGCGTCGGCCGGGGCCCTTGAGCCGGTGACGACGATCTCCTGGACGGCGGCGGCGACCGGCGGCGGCGGGGCGCTGGGCATCGGGGGAGGCGGGGGAGGGGGAGGCGGCGGCGGCGGCATGGGCGGCGGCCCGCCCGGCGCCATGCGGTTGCTGTAATGGTCCACGCGAACCGGCTCCAGCTCGACGCCCACAGCCCGGCAGTTGTCGGGCGAGACCACGCCGTCGCGGGCCAGGTCCTGACGGCTGTCGGCCATGGCCGGGCTCGGGGCCACGGGGACGGCCAGCGTTACGGCGAGCAGAGCCGACAGACAGGGTCGCAGGGGGCGGATCGTCATCGGCGTGGCTCCTTCAGCGCCAGTTCTCCATGCGGCCATCCTCGCCGCAACCGCCCCGCCAGTCGTCTGACGAAGCCTGACATGCGGCGTCGCCCCGGACTGGCGCCGAGGAGACGCCGCCCCCACTATGTCCGAAGGCGGACAGGGGCGGCACATGGCGGAAGCGGCGGGCGGACTTGAACTGGGGCACGTGGCGGCCCTGCTCGCCGCCGGCGTGGTGGCGGTGCCAGTGTTCCGCCGCCTCGGCCTCGGCTCGGTGCTCGGCTACCTCGCCGCCGGCCTGGCCATCGGCCCGTGGGGCGTCGGCCTGTTCGACGAACCGGAGACGATCCTGCACGTCGCCGAGTTCGGCGTGGTCATCTTCCTGTTCATCATCGGCCTTGAGATGCGGCCGTCCCGGCTGTGGAAGCTGAAGCGCGACATCTTCGGCCTCGGCGCCGCCCAGGTCGCCGCCGCGGGCCTGCTGCTGACCCTGACCGGCATGGCGGCGGGCCTGTCGGTCCCCGTCGCCTTCGTCGGAGCCATGGGTTTCGTGCTCAGCTCCACCGCCGTGATCATGCAGACCCTCGACGAGCGCGGCGAACTCGCCACCCAGCGCGGTCAGCGTGCGGTCTCCATCCTGCTGCTCGAGGACATCGCCATCGTCCCGCTGCTGGCCATTGTCGCGGTCATGGCCGGGGCCATGGGGCTGGGAGGAGAGGCGGCGCCGCCGTTGTGGCGCACCATCGGCCTGGCCGTCGGCGCCGTCGCCGTCGTCTTCCTCGCCGGCCGCTACCTGATGAATCCGGTCTTCCGCCTGCTCGCCCGCTATGGCGGCCGCGAGGTGATGACCGCCGCCGCCCTGCTGGTCGTGGCCGGGGCGGCCTGGCTGATGGACATGGGCGGGTTGTCGATGGCCATGGGGGCCTTCCTCGCCGGGGTGCTGCTGTCCGAGTCGGTGTTCCGCCACCAGCTCGAGGCGGACGTGGAGCCCTTCCGGGCCATCCTGCTGGGCCTGTTTTTCCTCAGCGTCGGCATGTCGCTGGACGTCGGGGTGGTGCTGGACCGCTGGCAGGTCATCCTCGGCGGCGTCATCGCCTTCATGGCCGTCAAGGCCGTGGCCATCTATGGCGTGGCCCGTCTGTTCGGCCACGGCGAGCGCGAGGCGGTGGAGCGCGCCGTCCTCTTCGCCCAGGGCGGCGAGTTCGCCTTCGTTCTCTACGCGGCCGCCCTGTCGGCGGGCGTCTTCGACGGCCAGGTGTCGGCCTCGATGACGGCCATCGTCATCCTGTCGATGGCCCTGACGCCGCTGGCCACTCTCGCCGTCGGGCGCTTCATGCCGGCCGCGACTCTCGACCCCGACAAGGCCGACGGGGTCGACCGGGCGGCCGATCTGCGCGAGCGGGTGCTGATCATCGGCTTCGGCCGCTTCGCCCAGGTGGTGTCGCAGCCGCTGCTGGCCCGCGACGTCGACGTCTCGATCATCGACAGCGACGTCGAGATGATCCAGGCGGCGGGCAATTTCGGCTTCAAGGTCTACTACGGCGACGGCTCGCGCCTCGACGTGCTGCACGCCTCCGGCGCCGCCGAGGCCGAGACCATCCTGGTCTGCGTCGACAGGCCCGAAACCGCCGACCGCATCGTGGAGCTGGTCAGGTCCGAGTTTCCGCTGACCAAGCTGTTCGTCCGCGCCTATGACCGCGGCCACGCCATCCGTCTGGTGCAGGCCGGCGTGGAGTATCAGCTGCGCGAGACGTTCGAGAGCGCCCTGGTGTTCGGCCATCAGGTGCTGATCGACCTTGGCTTCAGTCAGGAGGAGGCGGCGGAAACGATCGAGGACGTCCGGCGCCGCGACGAGGAGCGGCTGGCCCTGCAGATGGTCGAGGGCATCCAGGCCGGCCGCTCGCTGATGCGCGGCAACATCCGCACGACCAAGCCGGAGCCCTATGTGAAGCCGCGCCGCGAGGGCCAGGCCCTCAACGAAGAGGCGGCCGAGGCCCTCGAGGAGGAGGAGGCCGCGGAACGCGAAAAGGCCGGGACCTGATCGGCCCCGGCCTCGATCGCCGCGCGGTTGGCGGAGGTTACATCCCGGCCTTGATCTGTTCGGCCTGACGCAGGTGCGCCTCGATCTTGGGGACCACCGACCGGGCGTGGGCGGCCAGCGGCGAGTCCTCGTTGGAGAAGCCGCGATGCAGGGTCAGGGCCTCGTTGTGGGCGGCGATCTGCTGGTCGATCCAGGTGCGGTCTAAATTCTCCGCCGAGGCCGAGCGGAGGTTGTCGATCAGGCCCTGCCGGCGCTCGTCGAGGCCGGTCGGCGGGGTGACGTCGGGGGCGGCCTGGGGCAGCATGGTCTTCATCGCGTTGGAGGCGGCGGTGTGATCGGTCTTGATCATCGTCGCCAGTTCCTTGACCTGGGCATTCTGCGAACGCTGCAGGGCGATGTCGGCGGCCTGGATCTCGTACATGTCGCCCATGGCGGCGTTGGGCACATAGGCCGAGACCATGTTGGCGCCCATGGTGGCGGCCGAGGTCTGGCCGACGGGGCCGGCGGCCATGTCCTGCGCCTTGTCCACGGCTTCCGGGCTCTGTTCCTGGTTGCAGGCGGCCAGAAGGGCGACACAGGCGACGCCGGCGAGAAGTGGTCTGATCATGGGGTTCCTCCTTGAAGCCCCGACAACAGCCCAGGTCGGCGACGGTTCCCGCATTCGCCTCGCCGGGGACTTCGGTGTATGGAGCCCGCCCGATGGACCGTCGCCTCTCGATCGCCCCGATGATGGACTGGACCGACCGGCACTGCCGGGCGTTCCACCGCACCCTCACGTCCCGGGCCCTGCTCTACACCGAGATGGTCACCGCCCCGGCGGTGATCCACGGCGACCGCGAGCGGCTGCTGGGCTTCGACCCGGTCGAACATCCGGTGGCGCTGCAGCTGGGCGGCTCGGAGCCGGCGCAGCTGGCCGAGGCGGCGCGCATCGGCGAGGGCTACGGCTACGACGAGATCAATCTGAACGTCGGCTGCCCGTCCGATCGGGTCCAGTCGGGCCGGTTCGGCGCCTGCCTGATGAAGGAGCCGGCGCTGGTCGCCGATTGCATGGCGGCCATCCGCGAGGCGGTGTCGGTCCCGGCCACGGTCAAGTGCCGCATCGGCGTCGACGACCAGGATCCCGAAATTGCGCTGTTCGAGACGGTCGACGCCTGCGCGGCCGTGGGGGTCGAGGTGTTCATCGTCCACGCCCGCAAGGCTTGGCTGCAGGGGCTGTCGCCCAAGGAGAACCGCGACGTCCCGCCGCTGGACTACGGGCTCGTGCGGCGGCTCAAGCGCGAACGCCCGCACCTTTCGGTCAGCCTGAACGGCGGGGTGCTGTCGCTCGACGAGGCCGAGGCGCACATGGACGCGTCCGACGGCGTGCAGCTGGACGGCGTCATGCTGGGCCGCGCCGCCTATCACGAGCCCGCCATTCTCGGTCAGGCCGACCGGCGCATGTTCGGCGCGGCGACGCCCGACATCGACGCCTTCGAGGCCATCGAGCGTTACCGCCCCTATATGGCCGCGCGGCTGGCGGAAGGCGTGCATCTGCCGGCCATGACGCGGCACATGCTGGGCCTGATGCACGGCCGGCCGGGCGCGCGGGCCTTCCGCCGCATCCTCACCGTCGAGGCGGTCGGGACCGGCGCGGGCCTGGAGGTGGTCGATCGCGCGGTCGAGGCGGTGCGCGAGGCCGAGGGACGGGTCGAACGTCGCCGCGACGCGGCCTGAGCGACCGCCGGCTGATGCGCCGGGACCACACCTGAGCCGCGCGGCGCGGGTTTACCATTTCGATCGGGAACGGAGCGGCGCCGCTTCGCATTGGCTTGGCAGGAGAGCCCATGCCCAAGAGCCCGCCGACCAAACCCGACCTGCGTCTCGTCCCCGGCGACGCGGAAATCTATGACCTGATGCGCACGCCGGAGAGCACCTCCGAGCGGGTCCGTCGCCTTCAGCTTGAGGCCCGCGCCCTCGCCGTCGAACAGGTCGAGGCGCTGGAGCGGGTGCTGCTGGAAGCCTCGCGGATGGCGAAGGAGATCGCCGACGGCGGCGACGCCTATCCGGTCGGCGCCCGCGAACTGGCCGGCCGCCTGTCGTCGGACCTTCCGGCCCGGGCGGAGACGTTGAAGGCCATCGTCTCCCGCGCCCTCTAGGCGGGTCTCGCTTCGCGCCGCCCGCGAATGCGTCGGGCCAGGCGGAACACCACCACGGCGAGGATCAGCAGCACCAGCGGGATGATGACCGGGGCCAGGAAGGCCACGATCACCGTCAGCACCGCCAGGACGTCCTCGGCCAGCGACACCACGGGATTGCCGAGGCCGCCGGTGGTCGCCGTCGAGCCGACCCGCACCCCGGTCTGGGCCGCGTTGAAGGCCAGGGCCGCCGGCGCGCCGACGATCAGGCCGGCCACCGCGGCCATGGCCGGATCGACCGCCCAGAAGACGCTGCCGGCGGCGATCGCCCCCGCCACCGGCCGGGTGACGTAGCCGACGGCGTTGAGGCCGTGGTCGACGGCCGGGATCTTGTCGCCGAGGAACTCGGCCGCCGTGGCCACGCCCAGCGCCGCGATCGCCGGCCACGAGACCAGCCAGTCCATCTGCTCGATCAACCGCACGCCGAACAGTTCGAACCGCGCCGCCAGCGCCAGCATCAGCAGGGGCAGGAAGGTCCTCAGGCCGGTCGCCGAGGCCAGGCCGAGCCCCAGCAGGGCGGGCAGGATCCAGACCTGCATCGGCCCCGCCGCCTCGCCCAGGGCCTGAAGATCGATGTCCGGCATGCCTCAACTCCTCGGCCCGCAGCGATAATGCGCGGGAACACCCGGTCGCTCCATCGACTTTCCTTCAATCCCCGCACAGGAGCCGACCATGGACGACCGCTTCGAACACCGCGCCGAAAAGATCGCCGATCAGGAGCGGAAGATTCAGGCCGGCATCGATGCGAAGTCCGGCGGGGACGCCGGCTCGGGCGACGAGGGCGCGGTCCAGGCGGGCGCACGGAAATATCCCGAACCGCCCTTCCCGGAGCAGCATCAGAGAAAGCCGGGCGAGGAAGCGGCGCTCGACCCCGCCCCCATGTACGACGCGCCGTTCTGGAAGGGCTCCGGCAAGCTGGACGGCATGGCGGCCCTCATCACCGGCGGGGACTCCGGCATCGGCCGCGCCGTGGCGGTGCTGTTCGCGCGGGAAGGCTGCGACGTCGCCATCTGCCACCTCGACGAGGAGAAGGACGCCGAGGACACAAAGAAGGCCGTCGAGGCAGAGGGCCGCCGCGCAATCGTGCTGAAGGGCGACGCCGCCGATCCCGCCTTCAGCGAGGCGGCGGTCAAGGCGACCCTCGACGCTTTCGGGCGGCTGGACGTGGTGGTGCCCAACGCCGCCTTCCAGGAGCATGTCGAGGCGCTGGAGGACCTGACCCTCGAGCATTTCGACCGGACGCTGAAGACCAACCTTTACGGCTACTTCAACCTGGTGAAGGCGGCGGTTCCGCACCTGAAGGCGGGGGCCGCCATCGTCATGACCGGCTCGGTCACGGGCATCATGGGCAACGACAACCTGCTCGACTATTCGATGACCAAGGGCGGCATCCACGCCTTCGCCCGCTCGCTCGGGACGCACCTCGCGCCGCGTGGCGTCCGCGTCAACGTCGTGGCGCCCGGGCCGGTCTGGACGCCGCTCAACCCCGCCGACCAGCCGGCGGAGAAGGTGGCGAAATTCGGCTCGCAGACGGTGATGAAGCGCCCCGCCCAGCCCGAGGAGATCGCCCCCGCCTTCGTCTTCCTCGCCTCGCCCCAGTGCTCCAGCTACATCACTGGCGAGATCCTGCCGATCATTGGCGGCTACGGGGGCGGCTGAGGTCGCCTCAGGCGACCACGTCGTCGTACTCGGGGTGCCGTTTCAGCCAGAGCACGGCGTAGCTGCACCGCGGGGCCAGCTTCAGCTTCTGCGCCCGGGCGTGCTCGGCCAGGGCCTGCATGAAGGTTCCGGCCGCGCCGGAGCCGCGCAGGGCCGGGTCGGCCTCGACATGGAGGATCACCCGGGTATCGCCCTGGACAGCGTAGTCCGCGAAGACGGTCCTGGTCTCGCCCGCCTCGTCGGTGAACCCCTGCTCAAAGCGTTGGCTGGCGACCACGTCGCGGAGATCGGTCATCGGATGCACTCCAGAGCAATGTCGGCAGGGCGACATTGGCTGAAGCGACGCAGGCCGGCGTCCGTTCCCTGTCCGGGGTGGCGCCCGGGCTTTTCGGCCGGGCTGTCGCCTTGGCGCCTCAGGGGGCGCGGTCGCCGAGCAGCGCGATCAGCCCGAAGATGCTCTTCACGGTGAACCAGACGCTGATCAGGAACCAGACCAGCAGGAAGAAGAACAGGAAGGGGATGCCGATCAGCACGACGCTCGCCACGGCGCTGATTCCGATGGCGATCCAGCAGGCGATCGTCCACCAGAACACCGACCAGAACAGGCGGATCTGGGCGTTCAGATGCTCCAGCGGGACGCCCGCGGCCGAGCCCCGGCCGGCGTAGGCGATCACCAGGCCGATCAGCACCAGCACGTTGGCGCTGGGGATCGACAGGATGTAGAGGGCCCAGGCCAGGACGGCGGCCGCCTTGCCGTCGTCCGAACCGCCGGAACGGAAGACGGGCTCGTCCCGGGGAGGTGTCGAGGTCATGGCGCTCTCCTTCAGATCCACCAGCCGCGGGGATCGGCGATCGGCCGCCCCGCCTTCAGGGCCCATACGCCGGCCGCGCCGCGCGCCACCACCCAGAGGGCGGCGGCGAACATGATGGCCGGGCCGAAGCCGAACGGCACGAGAAAGAAGATCAGGCCCACCGCCACCGCCACGGCGGCGGTCCACAGGGTGCGCTGCTGATAGATGAAGTGGGTCTGCGACAGCGGGTCTTCCGGCCCGGCGCGGCCGGTCACCGCCAGCAGGCCGATCACCGCCGAGACGCCGAGCGTCGGCACCGCGAAGAGGATGAGCGCATATACGGCGAACAGGCCCATGCCGCCTCCGGGGATGGCCGGGCTCTCGCGCCGCCTCTGGCGGGCCTGGAACTCGGGCGAGGGTTCAAAGATGGCGGCGGCGAAGAGCGGGGCCGCAGACGGCGCGATGATGGTGGGCGCCGGCTCGGGGGGCCTTTCGGCCGTCTCCGGTTCGTCCGGGATCGAAGCGGCCACCGGCGCGGGTGAAGGGTCCGGCTCGGGCTCGACCGGAATCGAGGCGGCGACAGAGGCGGTGAACAGGTCGGGCTCTGGTTCCGAATCCGGTTCGGACTGCGGCCGGGCGTCCGCATCCGGATTCGGGCCCTCCGGCGAGCGCACACGGCCCTGCAGCGACGCAGGCGAGGCGAAGCCGACCAGGTCGTCGTGATCGTCGGGCGCGTTCGGATCGCCGGGTTCGGCCATGGGTCCTTCGAGTCCTCTCATCCAGAATGACGGTCCGCCGCCGACGGCGCAACCGGTCTAGCGCGCCAGGGTCAGCTCGCAGCCCGGCGCAACGGCGCCGTCCAGGGCGCCCGGCTTCTCGATCCGCACCACGCAGCGACGCACGCGCGGATCGGTCAGCAGGGCGACCCCCAGACGTTCGGCGAAGGTCTCGACCAGGCCGACATGGCCCTCGGCGGCGATGGCGCGGGCCGCCTCGGCCACGGTCTCGTAGTTGATGGTGTCGGCCAGCCGCTCGACCGACGCCGGCGCCAGCTCGAGAGAAACGTCGATGACCAGCCGCTGCAGCCGGCCCAGTTCGTGGTCGTGCACGCCGATGCCGGCGGCGACCTCGAGCCCCCGCACGAAGACGGTCAGGGCCTCGCGGCGGACGTCCGGAGCGGCGTCGGCGCCCGGAAAGGGCAGGGGTGAGGGCGCGGCCACGGGCTACTCCAGGATGTCCGGGGTCTTCCAGGCCAGGTGCTGGCCCCCGTCGACGGCGATCATCTGCCCGGTCACGAGCTCCGCGTCCACCAGCCAGCGCACGGCGGCGGCGACCGCCTCGGGCGTGCTGCGCCGGGCCAGGGGCACCGCCGCGGCCTCGGCGGCGAATTCCTCGGGCGTCTGGTGGATCGACGGCAGGGTCGGCCCCGGGCCGACGCCGTTGACGCGGATGCGCGGCGCCAGGGCCTGGGCCATGGTGCGGGTGGCGTGCCAGAGGGCGGCCTTGGACAGGCCGTAGGAGAAGAAGCGCGGATCCGGCTTCAGCACGCGCTGGTCGAGGATGTTGACGATCGCCGACCCCTCCGGCGCCTGCCGCGCGAAGACCTGGGCCAGCAGCACCGGGGCGCGGAGATTGGCGTCGAGGTGGGTGCTCCAGGTCTCGCCTGTAATCGTGTCCAGCCGGTCGTCGGCGAACACCGAGGCGTTGTTGACCAGCACGGCCAGCGGCCCCAGCGCCTCGGCGGCGCGGCCGACGAGGTCGTGGGCGGCGACCACATCCGCCAGGTCGGCATCGAGGATCGCGGCGCGGCGGCCCATGGCCCGCACCTCGCGGGCGACGGCCTCCGCCTCATCGGCGGACGAGCGATAGTGGATGGCGACGTCGAAGCCGGCCCGCGCCAGCTCGAGGCAGATGGCCCGCCCGATGCGTTTCGCCCCGCCGGTGACCAGCGCGGCCCCGGGCCGGGCCGGAAACTCAGTCAACCCGGCCGAACTCGACGAAGTTGATGGCGGCGAGGACGGCGACGAAGCCGAGAATGATGAAGAGGGCCAGCATGGGTTGCTCCTTGTTGCCCCGGCATTAATCCGCGCGGCCCGGCTGTTCAAGCCGCCGCCAGGCCCTATCGTCCGGCGAATGACGACGTGGCGGACATCCGTTGAGCCCTTCACCCGGCCGCTGTTCTTCGCCTGGTCGCGGGCCACGCGCGGCATGACCCTGGGCGTGCGCGGCGTGGCCGTCGACGGCGAGGGCCGGGTGCTGCTGGTCAAGCACACCTATCTGCACGGCTGGTGGCTGCCCGGCGGCGGCGTCGAGCGCGGCCAGACCTGCGAGGCGGCCCTGGCCCGCGAGATGCGCGAGGAGGCCGGCGTGATCGTCGAAGGCCGCCCGGCCCTGGTCAGCGTCCACTCCAACGAGCGCTTCTTCCGCGGCGACCACGTCCTCGTCTACCGCATCGACCGCTTCACCCTGACCGA
>JAEYUE010000079.1 GCA_023433655.1 Pseudomonadota bacterium
TCGCCGCCTGTCGCCTGAGGCGCTCGGCCGGCGCGGCAGTGACCTCGCCGTACAATCCGGCGGTCGCGGGACGCGGACGCGCGGACGCGGCGGCCGCTGGCGGATTCGGGCGAGGCGCCTGTTCGCTTCCCATCCTGAGGTCCTCCCAGGCAGACCTTAACGCCCCCTTAGCCCGGTTCGTCAAGTCTAGCCGCCTGTCGGGATTATGTGCGGCCTCACAAGGAAGGCGGGACTACAAGGTGATCGAACACAGATCGGTCCTCGCCGTCATCACCGCCCGGGGCGGATCGAAGGGTCTGCCCGGCAAGAACCTGCGGCCGTTGGGGGGGCGGCCACTGATAGCCTGGACAATCGAGGCCGCCCGGCAGTCGCGCCTGATCGATCGGCTCATTCTCTCGTCGGACGACGCCGACATCATTCGCGTGGCCGCCAATCTCGGCTGCGAAGCCCCGTTTGTCAGAGGCGCCGCGCTGTCGGGTGACGACGCCGCCTCCATTGACGTGGTTCTGGACGCCCTGAACCGCGTTCCGGGGTTCGACATCGTGGTGCTACTGCAGCCGACCTCGCCGCTGCGCACCGCCGCCGACATCGACGGCGGCCTTGAGCAGATGGAGCGGTCGGGGGCGCCGGCCTGTGTCTCGGTCTGCGAGGCCCCGGCCCATCCGTGGCTGATCTACCGCCGGGACGAGGGCGGACGTCTCGACCCCTACCTGCCGCCGGTCGAGGGCGCGAGCCTGCTCCGGCAGGACCTGCCGCCGGCCTGGGTTCTGAACGGCGCCGTCTACGCCGCCGACGTCGATTGGCTGAGGCGGGAGCGGACATTCGTGAAGCCCGGCGGGACGGTCGCCTGGGAGATGCCCCCCGAACGGTCGGCAGACATCGACTCCCTCGAGGACTTTCTCGCCGCCGAGCGCCTGGCCGTAGATTGACGTCAGGGCAGGAGCTCCCCGCCCGCACGCCGCTTTTCGACGATCTCGGCCTCGACGAGCTCAAGAGCGCGGGCCCGGCTCTCGGCCGAGGCGTGACCGATTTGCGGGAAGCGTACTCGCCAGTTGGACGCGCCGAAGCGGCGCCAGAAGGGAGCGGCGACCGCCGGGTCGTAATCGGCGCGGGCGGCAAGGTAGAGACCGACCCGGTCGGCCTGCTGCTCGGCGCCGCCGCCGCCGCTCCGGCTGCGCCAGACTCCCTCGTTGGGCCGCCGAGCCGCGCCGCCGACGTCGTTCCACGGACGATGTCCCAGAACGTGGTGCGCCAGCTCGTGGCCCAGGATCACCGCCAGTTCGTCGTCGGTCTCGGCGAATCCCGCCAAGGCCGTGCTGATGAAAAGTCGCCGGCCGTCGGCGCGGGCGTTCAGTTCGTCGGAAGGGTCCAGCTGGACCTCGTAGCCGCAGACGCGCTGCGGCCGCACGGTCAACTCCCGCGTCCCGCCCTCGCGCGCCACTGTGAAGGTGGTGGGCCCCTCGGCGAGGGCGGCGTCGATGATGCGGATGTTCGCCGCCAGTCCGTCCCATTCGGCGGGCCCGTCCGCCTCTCCCGCCGAAAGCTGGCGCCCGCCGGCGGCCAGGAGCAGGTCTCCGGTGCGGAGTCCGGCCGCCGCGGCGGGAGAGTGGGGCGGGACGGCGAGCACGCCCGGCAGATCGCCCCTGACGCCGAAGCGCGCCTCGGCGTGGGCCCGCAGCGCTGGACTATACTGTCGTGCCGAGTGCAGGGCCCAGCCCGCCGCCTGTCGCACGGTCGGGCAGAGATCGGCGTTAGCCTCGGACAGGCGCCAAGCCACGCGCGCCACGCGCTGATCGAGGTCGGTGAGGGCGGCGAGACGCAGGGCGTCCTCCGGCGTCGATGAGACGACGGCGGGCAGACCGGGAGTCGGGCTGCAGCTGACCGAGGCGGCGGCCAAGGCTACGGCGAGCAGCACGGGACGTCGGGCACGGAAGTCCATGCCGTCAAGAACACCATGCAGCGCCGGATGGCAACGCGGCGCCGTCCCCGGGGGGTGACAGCCGCCTTTGTCGGTTCCTTAATGGACGCTAATCACGCTGGATTGGCGAGGGCGTGGAACAGTCGATGAAGCTGGACGGGAAAAGAATACTGGTCACCGGGGCTGATGGCTTCATCGGCTCTCATCTGACCGAGCGTCTGGTCGCCCGCGGCTGCGACGTGCGCGCCTTCGTCCAGTACAACAGCTTCGGGTCTTGGGGGTGGCTGGACGAGGCGCCGGTTGCAGTTCGCGAGAGCCTCGACGTGTTCGCCGGAGATGTCCGCGATCCCCACGGAGTGCGCACCGCCATGGCGGGTTGCGATGTCGTGCTGCATCTCGCGGCCCTGATCGCCATTCCGTACAGCTATCATTCGCCCGACACCTACGTGGACACCAACGTCAGGGGCACGCTGAACGTCGTGCAGGCGGCGCGCGATCTCGGTGTCGAACGGGTGGTCCACACTTCGACCAGCGAGGTCTACGGCACCGCCCGCTTCGTGCCGATCACCGAGGATCATCCGCTGCAGGGCCAGTCGCCCTATTCGGCTTCCAAGATCGGCGCCGACCAGATCGCGCTGAGCTTCCACGCCGCCTTCGGCACACCGGTGGCCGTGCTGCGGCCGTTCAACACCTATGGACCCCGCCAGTCGGCCCGGGCGGTGATCCCGACCGTGATCAGCCAGATCGCCGCGGGCGCGTCGGAAATCCGGCTGGGCGCCCTGCATCCGACGCGAGACTTCACTTTCGTCACCGACACCGCCCGTGCCTTCGAAGTCCTGGCCGAGTGCGACGCGGCCCTGGGCCAGGTGGCCAACGCCGGCAGCGGCTTCGAGATCAGCATAGGCGACACCGCCCGGACCATCATCGAGCTGATGGGCCGCGATGTTGAGATCGTCACAGAAGACCAGCGGCTGCGCCCCGAGGCCAGCGAGGTCGAGAGATTGTGGGCCGACAGCAGCCGGATGCGATCGCATACCGGCTGGGAGCCGGACTATGGCGGAAGGGATGGCTTCAGGCGCGGGCTGCAGGCGACCATCGACTGGTTCAGCGATCCGGCCAACCT
>JAEYUE010000093.1 GCA_023433655.1 Pseudomonadota bacterium
ACGTGCTGGTCGAAAAGCCGATCGCGGCCACCGTTGAGGACGCCCGGCGCATGATCGACGCGGCGAAGGCCAACGACCGCATCCTGATGGTCGGCCAGGTCGAGCGCTTCAATCCGGCGGTCGAGGCGGTCAAGCGCGCCATCGACGGCGACGACATCATCTCCATCCAGATCACCCGCGTCGGCCCCTTCCCGCCGCGCATGGGCGAAGTCGGCGTGGTCATCGACCTGGCGGTGCACGACATCGACATCATCCGCCACCTGACCGACTCCGAGATCGCCGAGGTCCAGCCTCAGCTGGCCCGCACCCGCGCCGAGCGCGAGGACACCGCCCTGCTGCAGTTCCGGCTCGAGAACGGGGTGATCGCCCACATCACCACCAATTGGGTCACCCCCTACAAGGTGCGCACCCTGCAGGTGGCGACCCAGAACAAGTTCGTCGTCGCCGACCTGATGACCCGCCAGGTGACCGAATATTTCGGCCAGCAGCCCGACGGCAGCTACTCCACCCGCGGGGTGATGAGCTGGCCGGCCGAGCCGCTGAAGAAGGAGCTCGAGGCCTTCGCCCACGCCATCCGCACCGGCGAGGCCCCGGCCGTCACCGGCGAGGACGGCCTGCGGAACCTCGAGGTCGCCCTGAGGTGCCTGGGGGAGGGGTGAACCCTCCCGCCGGGCCAGGCGTTACGCCTGCATGACCGAGGTTCCTCTCACCCCCGCTCCCGCGCCCGGCGACGAGGCCGAACCGGGTACGCCCGGGACCGGCGAGAACATCTGCCCCGGCTGCAACGGCACAGGCATGGTCGGCGACCGGCCGTGTCCGACGTGCGAGGGTTCTGGCCGCGTGGTCGAGGGGATCGGCGGGGGCTAGCCGCCCACCACCTGCATCCCCAGCCACTCCGCGATAAGGGCGGGCTTGTCCGCCCCCTCGATCTCGACCGTGACCTCCTGCTTCAGCAGCCAGCGGCCGCCGCCCTTGTCCTCGGCCGAGAGCAGGCGAAACCGGCCGCGCACCTTCGAGCCCGCCCGCACCGGGGCGAGGAAGCGCAGCTTGTCGAAACCGTAGTTGACGCCCATGGCCACCCCCTCCAGCGGCGGTACGGCGTCGTAGCTCATCGCCGACATCAGGCTCAGGGTCAGGAAGCCGTGGGCGATGGTCCCGCCGAACGGCGTCGCCTTCGCCGCCTCCGGATCGATGTGGATGAACTGGCGGTCCTCGGTGATGTCGGCGAAGGCGTCGATGCGCGCCTGGTCCACCTCGATCCAGCGGCTGACCCCGATCTCCTCGCCGATCAGGCCGGGCAGGTCGGCGACCGGGATGGGCGTTCCCTTGCGTTCGGTGCGGCTCATGCGGCCTTCCTCCAGTCGGCGGGGTCGAAACGGTCCTCGATGATGGCCGAGAACAGGGCCGGGTCGACATTGCCGCCGGACAGAACCACGGCGGTGGTCCGGTCCCTGGCCTCGACCTTGCCGGCCAGCAGGGCGGCCAGCGACACCGCCCCGCCGGGTTCCACGACCAGCTTCAGCGTCCGGAAGGCGAAGCGCACCGCCGCGGCCACCTCGGCGTCGCTGACGGTGACCACCGCCTTCAGGCGGCGGTTGATCGGGAAGGTCAGTTCGCCCGGCCGGTCGGTCATCAGGGCGTCGCAGATGGTCCCGGGGGCCGGCCCATGCGTCAGCCGCTCGCCCGCGGCCAGCGACAGCTGCGTGTCATTGTAATGCTCCGGCTCGACCCCGATCACCGGCGTCTCCGGCGACCGGGCGGCCATCGACAGGTTGATTCCGGCGATCAGCCCGCCGCCCGAGGCGCCGCACAACAGTTGATCGATCCGGGCGCCGACGCTTTCCGCCTGCTCGAGGATCTCCAGCCCGACCGTGCCCTGGCCTTCGATGACGAACGGATCGTCGAACGGCCGCACCAGCACCGAGCCGCGGGTGCGGGCGATCTCCTCGCCGATGGCCTCGCGGCTCTCGCTGTAGCGGTCGTAAATCCGCACCTCGCCGCCGAAGGCGATGACGCCCTCGACCTTCACCTTCGGACTGTCGGCGGGCATGACGATGATCGCCGAGGTCCCCATCATCCGGGCGGCGGCCGCCACGGCCTGGGCGTGGTTGCCCGAGGAATAGGCCACGACGCCGCGCTTCAGCTCCTCCGGCGACAGCCGGCTGATGCGGTTCCAGGCGCCGCGGAACTTGAAGGCCCCGGCATGCTGCAGGTTCTCGGCCTTGAGCAGCACCCGGCCGCCCAGCCGCTCGTTCAGGGCGGGGCTCTCGATCAGGGGCGTGCGCACGGCGCGGCCGGCGATCTGGCGGGCGGCGTCCTTGACGCCTTCGAAGGAAGCGGTGTGGATCATCGACTGTATCTAGCGCAGCCGGCCCAGCGGTGGCGAGTGACGAGTGACGAGTGACGAGTGACGAGTGGCGAGAGCTGGCCGTTTGGCCCCCTCGCACGTGCAGCGCCGAACCTCATGGGACCCTCGCTTGCCTCGCCACTCGCCACTCGCCACTAATCACTCATGAGCCGACTGATCCTCGCCATCGACCAGGGCACGACCTCGACCCGGGCGGTGGCCTTCGAATGCACGCCCGCAGGCGCCCTGCGGCCGGTCGCGGTCAGCCAGATCGAGCTGGCCCAGCACTTCCCCCGGCCCGGCTGGGTCGAACACGACGCCGCCGAGATCTGGGCCGCGACCCTGCAGACCTGCCGCGAGGTGATCGGCAGGGCCGGCGGGGTCGGCCGCTTCGCCGCCGTCGGTCTCACCAACCAGCGCGAGACGGCGGTGATGTGGGACGCCGCCACCGGCGAACCGCTGCATCGCGCCGTGGTCTGGCAGGACCGACGCACCGCCGACGTCACGGCCCGGCTGGCGGCGGCGGGTCATGAGCCGGCGGTGCAGGCCGCGACCGGCCTGATCCTCGATCCCTATTTCTCGGCCTCGAAATTCGCCTGGTTGCTCGACGCCGTGCCTGGCGCCCGCGCGCGCTGCGCCCGCGGCGAGGTCCTTCTGGGCACCATCGAGACATGGCTGATCTGGAACCTGACCGGCGGGACGAGCCACGTCACCGACGCCACCAACGCCAGCCGCACCTCGCTGATGGACCTGGCCACCCGCCGGTGGCGGCCGGACCTCGCCGCCCTGTTCAATGTCCCGATGGAGGGACTGCCGGAGATCCGGGGCTGCGCCGACCACCTCGGCGACTGCGACGCGTCGCTGTTCGGCGACGCCCTGACGATCCACGGCGCCGCCGGCGATCAGCAGGCCGCGCTCGTGGGACATGGAGCTCTCAAGGCCGGAGACGCCAAGATCACCTACGGCACCGGCGCCTTCCTCGTCGCCAACGTCGGGCCGGCTCCGGTGGCCTCGACCAGCCGCCTGCTGGGCACCCTCGGCTATGAGGCCCAGGGACAGGCCGCCTGGGCGCTGGAAGGGTCGATCTTCTCGGCCGGCTCGGCCATCCAGTGGCTGCGCGACGGGCTGAAGGTGATCTCGGAGTCGCGCCAGTCCGAGGCCATGGCCGCCGGTCTGAAGGACAACGGCGGCGTCTATCTGGTGCCCGGCTTCACCGGCCTCGGCGCGCCGTGGTGGGAGCCGGACGCCCGCGGGACGATCATCGGCCTGACCCGCGATTCCAGTCCGGCCCACATGGTCCGCGCCGCTCTGGAGAGCCTCGCCTACCAGACCCGCGACCTGCTCGACGCCCTCGCCAGGGACGGGGCCCCGCCGCTGAAGACGCTTCGGGTCGACGGCGGGGTCACCGCCAACGC
>JAEYUE010000106.1 GCA_023433655.1 Pseudomonadota bacterium
GCGCTGGACCGCGGCCGGGTCTGGCACGTGAAGAAGCCGCTCGACGCCGACGCCATGCACACGGCGGCCCAGGCCCTCGTCGGCCTGCACGACTTCACCACCTTCCGGGACGTGAACTGCCAGTCGAAGTCGCCGCTGAAGACGCTCGACGTCGCGAGGGTCGAACGGGCGGGCGAGGAGGTGCGTCTGGTGTTCGAGGCGCGCAGCTTCCTGCATCGCCAGGTGCGGTCGATGACCGGCACCCTGGTCGAGGCCGGCCTCGGCCGCTGGGCGGTCGGCGACGTGGCGCGGGCGCTGGGGGCGAAGGACCGGGCCGCCTGCGGCCCGGTGGCGCCGTCGGACGGGCTGTACCTGACCGGGGTCCGCTACGACTAGCGCTTGGCGCTCTCGGCCCCGGAGGTGACGGCGTCGCCGGCGGCGCGCACGTCGCGGCCGATGCCCGAGACGGTGTTGCAGGCCGAGACCGCGAGGGCGGCGGCGACAAGGCCGAGGGCGATGATCTTCTTCATGGGGTGTCCCCTTCGACGTGGAATTCCGCGGCCTGAACGCCAAGCGTGGCCGTAGGGTTGCATGGCCAAGTTTCCGGCCGTCTGCTAGTGCGCCCGGATGACCCAGCCGCCGAACACCGCCGCCCGCCGCCTCGTCGAGACCCTCGTCATGAACGGCATCGACCGCGTCTTCTGCGTGCCGGGCGAGAGCTATCTGGCAGTGCTGGACGCCCTGGCTGACGTGCGCGACCGGATCGAGGTGATCGCCTGCCGCCATGAGGCGGGCGCGGCCAACATGGCCGAGGCGTACGGCAAGCTGACCGGCAGGCCGGGCGTCTGCATGGTCACCCGCGGGCCGGGCGCCACCCACGCCTCGATCGGGGTGCACACGGCGCACCAGGACTCGACGCCGATGATCCTGTTCGTCGGCCAGATCGCCCTGACGGACCGCGGCCGCGGGGCCTTCCAGGAGGTCGACTACCGCGAGGTGTTCGGCGGCCTGGCCAAATGGGCGACCGAGATCGAGAGCCCGGGACGCACGGTCGAGGTGGTCGAGCGCGCCTTCGCCACCGCCCTGCAGGGCCGGATGGGGCCGGTAGTCGTGGCCCTGCCCGAGGACATCCTGCACCAGGACGGCGGGCCGGCTCCGATCCGGCCGGTGACGCCGGCCCGCTCGGCGCCCGATCCGGCGTTTTTGGCGCAGGTGCGCGAGCGGCTGTCGCAGGCCGAGCGGCCGCTGCTGGTGCTCGGCGGCTCGGGCTGGAGCGACGAAGCGACGACCGCGATCGGCGACTGGGCCGAGCGGCTGGGCCTGCCGGTCGCCCTGTCGTTCCGGCGCAAGGATCTGGTCTCCAACGAACGCTCGAACTACGCCGGCGACCTCGGCCTGGGCTGCAATCCGAAGCTGACCGCGCGGGTCAAGGCGGCCGATCTGATCCTCGCCATCGGCGCGCGCCTCGGGGAGAACCCGACCCAGGGCTACACCCTGCTGGACCGCGCCCGCACGGCCGAGACCCTGATCCACACCCATCCGGGGCCGGAGGAGCTGGGCCGGGTGTGGACGCCGCTGCTGAGCGCCGCCGCCGATAATTCGCTGGCCGCGCGGGCCCTGGCCGGGATCGACCCGGGCCGCACCTGGCATGACGAGGCCGCCGCGGCGCGGGCCGACTACGACGCCTTCATCCAGCCGGTCGAGGTGACCGGGGCCGTGAACATGAGCGAGGTGATCCGCCACCTCGCCGAAGCCCTGCCGGACGACGCCATCATCACCAACGGCGCCGGCAATTTCGCCGCCTGGCTGCACCGTTTCCACCGCCACCGCGCCCGCCGCACCCAGCTGGCGCCGACCTCGGGGGCCATGGGCTACGGCTATCCGGCGGCGCTGGCGGCCAGGTCTGTCCACCCGGACCGCGACGTCATCTGCATCGCCGGCGACGGCGACTTCCTGATGACCGGGCAGGAGATGGCCACGGCCGTCCAGTACGGGATCAACGCCGTGGTCGTGGTGGTCGACAACGGCACCTACGGCACCATCCGCATGCACCAGGAGACCCACTATCCGGGCGCGGTGCGGACCATCGCCACCGACCTGAGGAATCCGGACTTCGTCGCCTGGGCCGAGGCCTTCGGCGCGTTCGGCGTGCGCTGCGAGCGCACCGAGGATTTCCCGGCGGCGCTTCAGGCCGCCCGGAACGCCGGCCGGCCGGCCCTCGTTCACCTGATCACCTCGGCAGAGGACATCGCCCCCGGCCGCACCATCACCGGCCTGCGTTCCAGATAGGAGCCCGTCATGCGCGCCGCCGCCCCCCTCGCCGTCGCCGGACTGCTCGGCGCCTGCGCCACCCCCGCCCCGTCCGGACCGGACGTCCCTCCGCCGCAAGGCGTCAGCGACGATTGCGCGGTGATCGCGGCGGTGGCGAAGGAGCACTACCGCTTCAACACCACCGACAACCGGCCGCCGCCGATCCGTTTCGAGGACGGCTATGCCCCCCGCTGCGACTGGAGCCGGCACGGCCTCGCCTTCGAGCCGTACGATCCCGACCGGCCGGGCGATCCGCGCGAGCGGGTGCGCTGGGTCAGCTTCGATCGCCCCGCCTATGACAGCGGCGGCGCCGTGATCACGACCGGCATCATGCACGGGCCGCTGGCCGGCATGGGCTACGAGTGCCGGGTGCGGTCCGGCTTCGCCGGCTGGACGGTCGGCGAGTGCCGCAACACCTGGGTCTCGTGATCCGGAGGCGGTGACGGCGGCGAGCGCGCCGCCTATGTTCCGCCCATGACCGACGCCGCGCCCGAGACTCCCGACCGCCCGCTGACCCAGGACGGCCCGGCCATACGGCTGTGGCTGATCGACGCCTCGGCCTACATCTTCCGCGCCTATCACGCCCTGCCGCCGTTGACGCGCAAGTCGGACGGGCTGCCGGTCGGGGCGGTGCAGGGCTACTGCAACATGCTCTGGAAGCTGATCCGGGACATGAAGGGCGACGACGGGCCAACCCATCTGGCGGCGATCTTCGACCATTCGGAGAAGACGTTCCGCAACGAGATGTACGACCAGTACAAGGCCAACCGGTCGGCGCCGCCGGAGGACCTGATCCCGCAGTTTCCGCTGGTCCGGGAGGCGACCGCCGCCTTCGGCGTGCACTGCGTCGAGCTGCCGGGCTACGAGGCGGACGACCTGATCGCGACCTATGCCTGCAAGGCGCGGGACGCCGGCGGCGAGGCGGTGATCGTCAGCTCCGACAAGGACCTGATGCAGCTGATCGGGCCGTCCGTGGTGATGTGGGATCCGATGAAGGACCGCCGGCTGGCCGAGGAGGCGGTGCTGGAGAAGTTCGGCGTCACCCCGGACAAGGTGGTCGAGGTCCAGGCCCTGATCGGCGATTCCGTGGAC
>JAEYUE010000170.1 GCA_023433655.1 Pseudomonadota bacterium
GCAAGACCTGGGTGCAGCGCCAGCGGATGATGCTGGCGGTGGTGCTGATCTTCGGCGCGGTGGTGTTCTTCACCCTGTTCGAACAGGCCGGCACCTCGCTGAACCTGTTCGCCGACCGCAACGTGGACCTGACCATCACCCCGGTGGCGATGCAGTTCCTCGGCATCACCATCGGCACGCCCGCCCAGCTGGCCGCGGCGGGGATCACCCCGTCGGGCTTCTGGATCGACGCCACCATCACGGCGGCGCAGGTGCAGTCGTTCAACGCCGGCTTCATCCTCATCTTCGCCCCGATCTTCGCGGCGATGTGGGCCTGGCTGGCCGCGCGGAAGATGGACCCCAACCCGACCATGAAGTTTGGTCTGGGCCTGCTGCAGGTCGGCCTCGGCTTCCTGGTGGTGGTCTGGGCGGCCGGTTCGGGCATGGTCAACAGCGCCTTCCAGATGCCGCTGATCATGCTGGCCCTGCTCTACATGCTGCACACGACGGGCGAGCTGTTCCTGTCGCCGGTCGGCCTGTCGGAGATCACCAAGTTGTCGCTGCCCTCGGTGGTCAGCTTCATGATGGCGGTGTGGTTCCTGGCCAGCTCGATCGCCCAGTTCGTGGGCGGCAAGATCGCCGGCCTGATGGGCACCGAGACCGTCGGCGGCCAGGTGCTGGACCCGCAGGGGGCGCTGGCCACCTCGCTGGACGGCTTCGGGAAGCTCGGCTGGTGGGGCGTCGGCATCGGCGTCGGCTTCATCGTGATCAGCTTCCTGATCAAGGGCTGGTCGCACGGGGCCAACGATCCGGACAACCACCCGGGGCCTGACCTGACCGACCGTGGTCAGGAAGACGGCAACGTGGCCCGGCCGCACGCCAGCACGCCGGCCTGATCCGTCGCGCACGGCAAGAAGAAGGGCGGGGCCTCGCGGCTCCGCCCTTTTTTTGCGCCGGGGATGATCGGCGGCTTCAGTCTGGGGGCTTGGGGGCGCCTTCTTCAGAAGGTCTTTCTTATCTGGACGAACAGCCAGGGGCTCATCTTCGTGCGGCGCACCTCGCGGAAGGCGACGGGGGCGACGTCGCGCGGGCCAGTGTAGATGTCGCGGTCGTAGCCGCTCTCGCGGTCGGTGGCGTTGCCGATGTCGAGCCGGACGGTGGTGTCGGACGACGGCTTCCACTGGCCGTACAGGGTCACGAACGGCTCGTTGTAGAAGGCGCGGATCTCGCGCACCCGGAACAGCCGGCCCTTGTCGACATTGCAGCCGTGGTCGAAGCCGTAGGACCACTTGCCGCCCTGCAGGTCGTGGTTGAAGGCGACGCCGCAGCCGAAGGCCTGGTTGCCCTGGAAGCGGCGGGTCTCGCCGGTGACCGGGTCGACCACCTCGGTGTGGGCCCAGCTGCCGCGGGCCTGGAGGCGGGCGTTGGGGATGCCGAGCTTGTCCATCGGCAGGGTCAGGCGGACCTGGTACTGGTCGAACGAGCCGTCGCCGATGTTTCCGACCCCGTCGAAGCCGCCGGTCAGGGGGATGATGTCGATGACGTCCTCAACCTCGCCGTGGGCGGCGGACAGCTCCAGCACGCCCTCGCCCCAGAAGCGGCGTTCGTAGACGGCCTCGAAGAGGGTGGTCTTGTCGGGCTCGAGATCCGGATTGCCGCCCTCGACCTGGCCGATGTCGATGTCGGCCGAGGCGACGAAGTCGCCGAAGTCGAGCTGCCCGACCTGACGCTCGGCCCGGAAGCGGAACTGGTGGCCGGTCCACGGCGTCCAGGTCAGCTGGAAGCGCGGCTTGGGATACACGAAGGACTTGCTGAGGTCGCTGTCGCCGGACTGGCTGATCTCGGAGTATTCGACGCGAAGGCCTGCCTCGACGGTCAGTTTGGGGCTGGGCCGCCAGGTCGCCTGGCCGAAGGCCTCGCCGCGTAGCTCCTCGACCTTCACCGAGGAGGACGGGAGGGGAATGGCGACGCCGTTCTCCTCATAGGCAGTGGCGCTGTCGAGGAAGTTGAAGGCCATCTCGCCGCCGCTCTCGAAGGCCCAGCGGTCGTTGGGCCGGAAACGCAGCACGGCGCGGCCGATCGATTCGCCGGCGGTCGAGTCGGCGCTGAAGGTCGAGTTGTCCGGGCCGCTGGCCGACATGCCGACATAGTCCTCGCTCGACCAGCGCTGCAGGCCCACCAGTTCAAGGCCAAGTCGGGGCGACAGGTCGCGGGTCCAGTTGACGCCCAGTTCGCCGTTGAACTGATCCGACTCGTCGTCCGTGAAGCTGTCGAGACCCGGGCCGGAGCGGATCAGGACGTCCTGCGAGCTTTCGCTGGCGAACCAGCCGAGCAAGCCGTTGACGCGCAGCTTGCCGCCCGCGAAGGGGCGCTGGATTGCGCCGGTGGCGCGGGCGTTGCGGAAGCGGTCCCACAGCTCCAGGTCGGCGTCCTGGATCAGGGCGCCGGAGGCGTCGTAGCGACGACGGAAGCCGTCGCCGGTGCCGTCGGTGCGGTCGGTGGTGGTGGTGAACGAGCCCTCGATCGAATTGTCCCCCTCGCGTCGCGAGTACTGGGCGGCGAGGATCGGGCCGATGTAGCCGTCCGGGTAAAGGTAGCTGTTGAACTCCAGCACCCGCTCGACCGTCACGGTGCGGCGCAGGACGACGTTGGCGACGACCGGCTGGCCCTGCATGTCGATGCCCGGCGCCCCGCCCCGGATCAGCTCGATGCGCTCGACGCTGTCGGCCGAGATGCGGCGCAGGACCTGGTCGAGACTGTCGCTCTTCGAGGAGGGGCGGTCGCCGTCGATGAGGACGTTGCCGGCCGCGCCCGCGAAGCCGCGCGTGCCGCTGTCGCCCGTGTTCAGCCCGAAGCCGGGGAGGCGGGCGATCATGTCGAGCGCGGTGTCGGGGCGGGAATCGGCAAAGAAGGCGGGTTCAAAGACGAGAACACCCTGCTGGGCGGTGTCGACTTCGGGCGCGGTCCGGGCCGGGCCCGTCGGAACGGGCGCCTGGGCGGCGCTGTCGGGGGTCGCAGACTGACCAGGCGTGGTCTGCGCCAGGGCCGGGGCGGCCAGCATCGAGGCGGCGGCCGTGGCCAGCAGAATGGTCTTCGTCATCGTCCCTCTCCCTGTCGCGCGGAAGTTGCCTGCGGGGGGAGAGACGCTCCAGTTACAAGCCGGACAGGTGGATTAATTCGCTGTCAGGCTTGCGGCGGAGGGATGGCCCGACTGGAGCGGCCGGCGGGAATCGAACCCGCGACATTCAGCTTGGGAAGCTGACGTTCTACCTCTGAACTACGGCCGCGACCGGGGTCGCCGATCGGAGGCGGGAACATAGACGGGCGGCGGCAAAAGAAAAGGCCCGGCGCGGCGGCCGGGCCCTTTGTCCCCGGGGGGTCAGTTGATCCGCTCGACCTCGACGCCCCGACGGTCCAGCATCGTCTGGACGCTGTCGCGCCCGGCCAGGTGGGCGGCGCCGACGGCGATGAACACCGTGCCCGAGCCTTCCAGCATCGTCTCGATCTGGTCGGCCCAGTTGGCGTTCCGGCGGACGAGCAGGGCGTCGTAGACGGCGCGGTTCTCGCGGCGCATCGGCTGGACGCCCAACCGGTCGATGGCGCGCACGTCGCCCTCGGCCCAGGCCTCGACCAGCTTGTCCAGGTCGGTGGTGGCGCTCTCGAAGTCCTCAAGGGTGCTGCGCAGGAAGTCGAGCTGGGTCTCTTCCGGGAAGCCGGCGAGGATGCGCACCTGCTCGTCGATGGTCTCGAAGCCGCCGACCTCCTTGCCGGCCGCGGCGGCGCGGGCCTTCAGGACCAGTTCGACGCCGGACTGAGGATCGTAGCCGGCCTTGACCAGAGGCGCGACCGACAGGGTCAGGGCCGCGAGCCACGGGCGCATCGGGTCCAGCGCGGCCCCGCTGGCCCCCATGGTCTGGGCGGCGGCGTCAAGACGGGCGCGCTCCTCGGCGTTGAGCAGCTGCGACAGCGGGCGATCGGGCGACATGCCGTGCTGCTGGATCACCGGCATCACGGCGGCCTGGTCGTCCGGGTTGGAGATCTCCAGCACCAGCCGGTCGGCGCTGTCGAAGGCGGTCTCGACCGTCGCCCAGCGCCACAGGGTGTCGGGGCGGAGCACGTGGACGGTGCCGAACAGGTAGAGGGTCGAATCCGCGTCGCGGACCACCCACAGGGCCGGGCCGGCGCCTGTCGCCCGGGCGGCGGCCGGAGCGGGCGCGGCGGCGGCGAAGGCCGGGGCCGGCTGAAGGA
>JAEYUE010000237.1 GCA_023433655.1 Pseudomonadota bacterium
GGTGGCCGAGGTGTCCTCCACCACGTCGTGCAGCAGGGCGGTGACGATGGTGGCGGTGTCCAGCCGATAGTCGGTGAGAATGCCGGCGACCTGGATCGGATGGGCGAAATAGGGGTCGCCCGAGGCCCGCAGCTGCGAGCCGTGCATCTTCATCGCATAGACGTAGGCCCGATTGAGCAGGCCCTCGTCGGCGGTCGGGTCGTAGGCGCGGACCGCCTCGACCAGTTCGAATTGCCGCAGCACCCGGGCCCTGGCGGGCTCGGACGCCTCGACCGGCGCCGCGGCGCCGTCAGGTTCATTGAGATTGGCAGCTTGAGGAGGCGGCGCGGGCTGCGACGTCCGCGCCGGCAGGATGGTGATACCGTTGGCGGGTTCGGCCGTCAGTACCGCTCCTCCTGGCCGCCGTCGCGATCGCTCTGCAGCGCCCGGATCAGCTCGGCCTCGGCCATGTTCATGTGCTGCGGCTCGGCCAGCAGGGCCACGACCTCGGCCTCGTCCTCGGCCTCGGTGCGCTCGTCGACGCGCTGCAGGGTGACGACGATGTTCTCCTGCAGCTCGTCCGGGCTGACGGTGTCTTCCGCCAGTTCGCGCAGGGCGACGACCGGGTTCTTGTCGTTGTCGCGGTCGAGCGTCAGCGGCGCGCCGTTGGCGATGGAACGGGCGCGGTGCCCGGCCAGCAGGACCAGACCAAACCGGTTCGGCACCTTCTCGATGCAGTCTTCGACAGTGACGCGGGCCATGAAATTCCTCGAGCGCGGGGGAGAACCGCACAAAATATAGGGTCGGCGGCCATTGTGCAACGCCGCATGGGCGGGAATGAGGCGGATCAGAGCGGGCTGGCGTCCTGACCCACTGTGGTCCGCCCGGCGAGCTGCTGCGCGGTTCCGCCGGCCGGATGCTCCCACTCCGGCGCGATCTCGGCCAGCGGGCCCATGACGAACTTGCGTTCGCTCGCCCGGGGGTGCGGCAGGATCAGGCCGTCGAGGTCGCCGCTCAGCCGGCCGTAGGCGATGAGGTCGAGGTCGAGGGTGCGCGGGGCGTTGCGCAGGCCGCGGCGGCGGCCGAAGGTCTCCTCGATGCGTCCGAGGGCGGCCATCAGCGCATGCGGATCGTGATCGGTCCGGACGATGACCACGCCGTTGAGGAAGGGCGGGTCGGCCGGGTCGGGCCAGGCCGCCGAGCGCCACCATGAGGAGCGGGCGAGGATGTCGATCCCCTCGGCGCGGAACCGGGCCAGCGCCGCCTCGAGCGCCTCGCGGCAATCGCGCCAGGCGCCCTTGTCATTGCAGCCGAGGGCGACGATGACGGCTTGGTCCAGATCGAGGTCGCCGTCCAATTCGACGGAGACCGGGACCTCCATATTGCCGGGACTGCTTTCCATGTCGCCCTATCCGAACGAACGCGTCGCCCTGTTCATCGACGGGGCCAATCTCTATTCCGCCGCCAGGGCCCTCAACGCCGATCTCGACTTCAGTCGGCTGCTGGAGATGTATCGCGCAAAGGGCCGTCTGGTTCGCGCCCATTATTACACGGCGGTGATCGAGGGCGAGGAATTCTCGCCGATCAAGCCGCTGGTCGACTGGCTGGACTACAATGGCTTCACCGTGGTGACCAAGCCGGTGAAGCGATTCACCGACGCCGAGGGCCGGTCGCGCACCAAGGGCAACATGGACATCGAGATCGCGGTCGACATGCTGGAGCTGGCGCCACATGTCGACCATGCGGTGCTGTTCTCGGGCGACGGTGACTTCCGCCGGCTGGTGCAGGCGGTGCAGGCGAAGGGCGTCCGGGTCACTGTGGTCTCGACGATGAAATGCCAGCCGCCCCAGATTGCCGACGAGCTGAGGCGGCAGGCGGACGCCTTCGTGGAACTGCAGGATCTGCTGCCCGAGATCGGGCGGCCGAAAGCGCAGTGAAGAGTGCTAGTGAGCAAGGGGTGAGCGAATCTGCGCCTGCTCACGGCTTTGCTCACTCCTCACTGTTCATCCGGCCCTGACCCCATGCCACCCTCCTATCCGCCAGAAGCGCCGCGCGACTGTCCGCTGTGTCCGCGCCTGGTCGAATACCGGCTGGAGAATGCGCGCCGGAATCCCGAGTGGTGGAACGGGGCCGCGCCGTCGTTCGGGGACCCGCAGGCGCGGCTGCTGATCGCCGGTCTGGCGCCGGGGCGGACCGGAGCCAACCGTACGGGGCGGCCCTTCACCGGGGACCACGCCGGCTGGCTGCTGTACGACACCCTGCTGAAGACCGGCTTCGCGCGGGGGACCTATGACCCGGACGGGAACGACGACCTCGAGCTGGTCGACTGCATGATCACCAACGCCGTCCGCTGCGCCCCGCCCGGCAACAAGCCGCTGCCGGCCGAGGAGGCGACCTGCCGGCCGTTCCTGCAGGCCCGGCTGGCCGCCCTGCCCCGGCTGAAGGTGATCGTCACCCTCGGCGACGTGTCGCGACGCAATGTGCTGAAGACCCTGGGCCGGCCCGCCAGCGCCATGCCCGCGGGTCACGGGGCCCAGGCGGAGGTCGGGCCCTATGTGCTGATCAACAGCTATCACTGCTCGCGGCTGAACACGAACACAGGACGGCTGACGGCGGAGATGTTCGAGGACGTGTTCCGGCGCGCCCGCGCGCTCATCGAAACGTGATCGAACGCCGGTCGGCGATACGCCGACTGTGGTTCGCCCGACACGCGAATCGGCGGCGTGCGGGTGTAGACTGAAACCCAGGAACAGCGTCGCCGAACCCGCGTTGATCGAGTGGGACCTGGGAGGTTGTCATGCAGAGGATGGAACGGGGCGCGTTCACGCGCGAGGAGCGGAAGGCGGCGGTTTGGGCGCTGCTGATCGCAGCCCTGATCGCGGTCGCGGCGGTGATGATCCAGCAGTTCACCGGTCCGTCGCTCGGGCCGTGGGGCGTGGAGCAGGCGGCGGCGACCCTGCCGGGCGTGCTGGACGCGCAGCCGGCGGTCTAGATTCCATAGATCCTGGTCGTCATTCGGCCGGGGCGCCGCGTCGCTCGATGAGCACTCGAAGACTGTCCTGGATCTCCCGCCGATCCTCGTCCTCGAACACCCGGACCCGCGGCCCGTCCAGGCTCAGGGCCGACGTGATCTGTCCCTCGGTCGCGAAGATGAAGTGGCCATTGTAGGCGCCGGTCGTCGGGCGACCTTCCATCATCCGGGCGCCTTCCAGCTGGGCCGCGCAGCTCTCCAGATTGGGCACGTCGCGATCGAGGATCTCGAACCTGGGCTGCTGCCCGGAGACTTCGAACATTCGCCAGCAGAGGCCGGCGCCCGTCGGGGCCGTCGCCTGTGACGAACAGCCGGCCAGGCCTGTCAGAAGGACCACGCCGATCCAGCCCCGAAGGCCGCCGCCCGCTTGCACCATCGGCCCCATGACGCCCCCTTGCGATCCGCTGGGGAGGCAGGGGGCGCGAAACGCCCCGGTTAGTCAACGGGACTAGCCGCGGTCCTTCAGGAGGCGGGCCTTGTCGCGCTGCCAGTCGCGTTCGGCCGTGGCCTGGCGCTTGTCGTGTAGCTTCTTGCCCTTGGCCAGGGCGATCTCGAGCTTGGCCTTGCCGGCCTCGTTCAGATAGAGGCGGACCGGAATGATGGTCTGGCCGTCGCGCTGGACGGCGCCGATCATGCGGTCGATCTGCTTGCGGTGCAGCAGCAGCTTCCGGTGGCGGCGGGGCTCGTGATTGAAGCGGTTGGCCTGCTTGTAGGGCGGGATGTCGGCGTTGATCAGGACCAGTTCGCGGCCCTCGGGCGCGACGTAGGACTCGGCGATGTTGGCGCGGCCGTCGCGCAGGGCCTTGATCTCGGTGCCAAGCAGCTGGATGCCGGCCTCGGTGTAATCCTCAAGGAAGTAGTCGAACTTCGCCCGCCGGTTCTCGGCGATGACCCTGGTCTTCGGCTTGTCCGACGCCATCAGCCGAGGCCCGCGTCGGCCATGGCGCGGTCGATGGCCGGCTTGACCCCGTCGGCCGTCGGGACGAGCGGCAGGCGGACCTCCTCCGTGCACAGGCCCAGCCGCGACAGGGCGTATTTGGCCGGCGACGGCGAACTGTCGAGGAACAGGGCCTTGTGCAGGCCGATCAGCCGCTCCTGCCAGTCGCGGGCGGCGGCATGGTCGCCCCGCTCGGCGGCCTCGTGCAGGGCGACCATGGCCTCGGGCGCGACGTTGGAGGTGACCGAGATCACGCCGACGCCGCCGTGGGCGTGGTAGCCGAGGTAGCTGGGATCGTCGCCGGAGATCAGGTCGAACTGCTGGTCGACGATGTGGGCGCGCATCCAGCTGGGCCGGGCCAGGTCGCCGGTGGCGTCCTTGATGCCGACGATGTTCGGATGAACGGCGAGACGGGCCACGGTGTCATTGGCGAGGTCCACGCCGGTGCGGCCGGGCACGTTGTAGAGCAGGATCGGCAGCTGGACGGCCTCGGCGATGGCCTCGAAGTGGGCCGCCAGCCCCGCCTGCGACGGGCGGTTGTAGTAGGGAGTCACCACCAGGGCGCCGTCGGCGCCGACGGTCTTGGCGAAGCGGACCAGATCGATGGCCTTGTCAGTGGCCGAGGCGCCGGCGCCGGCGATGACCGGGATGCGGCCGGCCGCGACCTCGACGCACAGTTCGACGACGCGCTTGTGCTCGTCCGGATGCAGGGCGGCGCTCTCGCCCGTTGTGCCCATTGGCACGACGCCGTGAACCCCGGCCGCGATCTGGCGTTCCAGCAGCGCCCTGAAGGCGGCTTCGTCCACCTTTCCGTCACGAAGTGGTGTGATCAGGGCGGTGATCACGCCCTTGAACAAGGGGGCGGGCATTGGAACGATGGTCCTGCGTGGGAAGGGGGCGATGCGCCCCGGTGCGAAGCGTGGGAGGTTAGGTTGCCGGCGGGCCCGCCGCAACCGTCATGGAATGGGGATCGGACACGGCATGATCGCAACCAGTCTGGCGGCCGCCCTGGCTCTTCTCGCCCCCGCGCCCGAATCGCTGGTTCCGCAGGAAACGCCGTACACGGCCGTGGCCCCGCAGGGCTCGCAGGCGCGCACGCTGAACGACCAGGACACGGCCCTCTTCCGGCAGGGCCTGGAGCAGGCCCGGGCGCGGGATGTGGTCGGGACGCGGGCCACCGCCGCACAGATCAGCGATCCGGTGGCGCGGAAATTGGTCGAATGGGCGCTGATCGACACCTCGGCGGAGCAGCTGCCCTACAGCGACCTGGCGGCTGCCCAGACGGCCATGGCGGGCTGGCCGCGGGCTGAGAGCCGGCGGACCGCGACCGAGCGGGCGCTGGACCTGGCCTACGCCGGGCCGGACGCCGCCCTCGCCCTGTTCGCGACCACGCCGCCGAGCACGGCCGAAGGCGCCGTCGCCCTGGCCGACGCACTGGAGCAGCGCGGGCGTCGCGACGAGGCCCGGGCGCTGATCACCGAGTGGTGGCGGACCCGCTCGTTCGACGAGCCGGTGCAGGCCCGGATCCTGACCCGCTGGGGCGGCTGGCTGACCCAGGCGGACCACGAGGCGCGGCTGAACATGCTGCTGCTGGGCCCGCACGGCCCGGCGACGCGGGCCATGGCCCAGATGGTTTCGCCGGAGCGCCGCGCGGTGGCCGAGGCGGCCATGTCGCTGCGCACCGCCTACAGCCCCGACGCCGTGGTGGCCGGGCTGACCCCGGCCCAGGCCATGGACCCGGCCGTGGCGCTGGAGCGGGTCCGCATCCTGCGCTCGCAGAGCCGCCAGTCGGAAGGTTTCGCCCTGCTGGCCGCCCTGCCCCCGGCGCCGACGCACGACGCCGGCCAGGACACGCTGTGGAGCGAGCGGCGCAACTACTTCCTCGACGCCCTGGAGCGGCGCAACTGGCGGGCCGCCTATGACGCCATGGCCGGTCACGGCTTCCGGTCGGGCGACCGCATGGTCGACGCGGAGTTCTTCGCCGGCTGGGTGGCCCTGACCAAGCTGGACGATCCGGCGCGGGCGGCGCGGCATTTCGAAATACTCCGGCAGTCGTCGTCGACGCCGATCACCCAGGGCCGGGCGCTGTACTGGCTGGGCCGGGCGGCCGAGGCCCAGGGCAATACGCCGACGGCGATCCAGCACTACCGGGCCGGGGCGCAGCACATCCAGAGCTTCTACGGCCAGCTGGCCGCGGAGAAGGCCGGCCTGACGACCCTGACCCTGCCGGGCGATCCCGTTCCCGCCGACGGCGACCGGGCCGCGTTCGAGGCCAACGAACTGGTGCGCGCCCTGCGGATCCTCGGCGAGACCGGCGAGACCAGCCTGTTCCGGGTCTTCGCCTATCAGCTGGATGACGACCTGCCGACGGCGACGGACCTCGCCCTGCTGATGGACCTGTCGCGGGCCTACGGCGAGGGCTTCACCGCCATGATGGTCGGCCGCGCCGCCAGCCAGCGCGGCTTCCTCATGCCGGAGCGGCAGTATCCGGTGCGCATTCCGCCTCAGGTTCCGGGCGCGGCCCCGCTGGCCTTCACCCTGGCCATCACCCGGCAGGAATCGAGCTTCGATCCGCGGGCCCGCTCCGGCGCCGACGCACGCGGCATGATGCAGTTCCTGCCGTCGACGGCGTCGATGGTCGCCCGGCAACTGGGCATGCCGTATTCGGCCGAACAGCTGTGGGACCCGGACTACAACATGACGCTGGGCAGCTATCACCTCGGCGACCTGACCAACCGCTTCGGCGGGTCGATGTTGCTGACGACGGTGGCCTACAACGCCGGGCCGGCGCGGCCGCCGCAGTGGATCGCGCGCTGCGGGGATCCTCGCGGAGAGGTCGATCCGGTCGACTTCATCGAATGCGCGCCGTTCACAGAAACCCGCAACTACATGATGCGGGTGATGGAGAACATGAGCATCTACAAGGCCCGGCTGAACGGCGGTTCGGCGCAGCTGACCCTGTCCAACGACCTGCGGCGCGGGGTTTCACCCAGCGCGGGTCCCCGCCCCTATCAGCCCTGAGGCGCGGCCCGCCCCGCGGACAGCAGGGGTCCGTCCGGCCCGTCGACCCAGCGCCCGGCGAGGCCGAAGACGCGCTGCAGCACCTCCGGCGTCAGCGCGTGGAGCGGCGGGGCGTCGGCGACGACGCCGCCATGGTCCAGCACCGCGACCCGGTCGGCGAAACGGGCCGCCAGCGGAAGATCGTGCAGACTGACCAGGACGGCTTGCCCGCCGTCGGCGCGGGCGCGCAACCGCTCCATCACCATCAACTGGGCCACAGGGTCGAGGCCGGCGATCGGCTCGTCGGCGAGCAGGGCGCGCGAGGGCGAGGCCAGAGCCCGGGCCAGCAGGACTCGGGCGCGCTCGCCGCCGGACATCTCGGCCACGCCGCGGTCGGCGAGGTGACCGACCTCGACCTCGTCCAAGGCCGCGCGGGCGGCGGCGAGCGCCTGCGGTCCCGACAGGAAGGGCGCGCCCAAGGCCGCGACCTCGACCGCCGGCAGGTTCCAGGCGACGCGCCGTTCCTGCGGCAGGTAGGCGGCGCGCTCGGCCCGCTGGCGGGGTCGGAGAAGACCGACGGCCTCGCCATCCAGTGATGCGACACCGCCCGACAGCGGCAGGAGCCCGGCGAACACCCGGATCAGGCTGGACTTGCCCGCTCCATTGGGTCCCACGAGGGCGATGAGCTCCCCTGCCCCGACCTGCAAATCCGCTTGTTCCAGCACGGCCCGGCCGCCCAGGCGGGCGCTGGCGCCCTTCATGAGGAGCAGCGCGGTCATAGCCGCCACTCCCGCGCTGCGCGCCAGGCGATGAGGGCGAACAGGGGCGCGCCGACGAGGGCGGTGAACACGCCGAGCTTCAGTTCCTGATCGGTCGGCGTGACCCGGGCCAGCAGGTCGGCGACGACCAGCATCAGCCCGCCCGCCATGGCCGAGGGCAGCAGCAGGCGCCCCGGGTCGCCGCGCACGGCGGTCCGTACCAGATGCGGGGCCGCGAGACCGACGAAGCCGATCACCCCGGCGACGGCTACCGCGGCCCCCGTCGCCAGGGACGCTGACAGAAGCGCCAGAAGCCTGAGTCGCGCCATCGGCAGGCCCGAGGTGCGGGCGGTCTCCTCGCCGAGGCTGAGCATGCGCAGGCCCGGCGCGGCCAGGGCCGCGGCCAGGCCGGAGACGAGGACCGCCGGCGTCACCCAGGCCACATCGATCCAGCTGCGGTTCTGCACCGAGCCGAGCAGCCAGTTCATCACCTCGGCGGTGGCGATCGGCGATGGCGACAGATTGAAGATCAACGCCGTGGCCGCCCCGGCGAAGCTGGACACCGCCACCCCGAACAGGATCAGCGCTTCGGGGGAGCGCACCCGCGCCGAGAAGGCCACCAGCAGGCCGCCGGCTAGCACCGCACCGGCCATGGCCGCGAGCTCGACCGCCCCGGCCAGGCCCGCTCCGCCGAGGACGATGGCCCCTGCGGCCCCGAGGGCGGCCAGCGCCGAGACGCCGAGTACCCCCGGGTCGGCCAGCGGATTGCGCAGCAGGCCCTGCATCACCGCCCCTGACAGGCCCAGGGCCGCGCCGACCATCAGCGCCGTCATCGCCCGCGGCGCGCGCACGGCCCACAGCACCTCCCCGGGGCCCGAAGCCGGATTGGCGATGGCCTGCATCCACCGGGCGGCGTCGAAGGCGGTCTCGCCGAACAGCACCGCCGCCACCGTCCCGAACACGATCAGGGCCGCCAGCGCGGCTATCAGCCGACCGGAGCCGCGGGTCATCGCCCCGCCTTCAGCAGCAGGGCGGCGTCGGCCGCGAACCAGGCGGGGCAGGTCAGGCTGGCGGCGGGCAGACTGGCGACGACGCGTCCCCTCGCCGCGCGTCGCACCGCCGGGTGCCGGCCGGGTCCGCGCCAGTCGCCGCGGATCTGGTCGAAGAAGCCGAGCACGAAGCGCGTCGGCCGCCACAGGACGATGCGTTCCACGCTGGCCGGGGCGAAGCCGGGCGCCGTGACCAGATTGGACAGGCCGGCGGCGCCAAGGATGGCGTCCACCAGTGATCCGGGCCCGGCCGTGAAGCCGCCCGCGGTGAGGTAAAGGGCCGGGCGCCGGAGCTCGCCAGCGGGCGGAGCCGCCTCGGCCAGGCTGGCGTCCATGCGGGCGATCAGGGCCTCACCCCGGGGCAGCGCGTCGAGGGCGGCGGCGGCCGCGCGGATGTTGCCGCGGACCCCCTCGAAGTCGGCCGCGTCCTCGATAGTCACGACCCGCGTTCCGCCCGCCTCCAGCCGCCTTAACAGGCGGGGGTCGCCGCCCCAGTAGCGCAGCACGACGTCGGGCTGGAAGCCGACCGCGGCCTCGAGCGTCGGACGCACCCGCCGCCGGTTCGCCGCGGCGCGCCGCATCCAGGAGTCGGGATCGTCGGCGCGGGGCGACAGGGCCAGTTCGGCGTCAGGGGCGAGGGCGAGGGCGTACTGGTCGCCGCACTGGTCGAGCGACATCACCTTGAGCGGACGACTCTCGTCCGCCGCCGCCGGATCGCCCCCCGCCGAAAGGATCAGGGCCAGCGAGGCGGCCATGAGGGCCCGCGTCACGACTTCATCAGGCCCGTGAACAGCCCGTCCAGCATGGCGGCGACAAGGCGCTCGCGGTCCACCCAGTTGAAGTAGGGCTTGGTGATGACCAGCGAGACCACTCCGTGGCATCCGGCCCACAGCGCCTGGGCGGTGGTGCGGGCGTCGCCGCGCAGCTGCCCCGCCGCCTCGGCGTCCTCGACCACCTGCTCGAACGATCGATAGAGCGAGGCCCCCAGCTCCTGGGCCGCAGGCAGGGCGCCGTGCTGAAGTTCGGCCGGCCGGGTCATGTAGATCAGTCGGTAGGCGTTCGGGTTGGCGAAGCCGAAGTCGATATAGGCCCGCATCATGCGCCGGAGCCGCTGTTCCGGGCCGCCCGGCCCCGCGACGACGGAGTTGTTGAGCGCCAGCAGGGCGGCGAAGGCCTGGCGGCAGATCTCCTGCAGAATTTCGCCCTTGTCGGCGAAATGCATGTACAGCGCGGTCGAGGACAGGCCGACCTCGTCTGCGATCTTGCGGATGGTGGCGCCCTCGTAGCCGTGCTCGACGAAGATGCGCTCGGCGGCCGCCAGGATTTCGGCCCGGCGGGCGTGCCCTTCGCCCTTGGGCTTGCGCTGGGATCGCGGATTGACGGCGACGGGGGCGGACACTGAGGGCGGAACTCCAGGCTGCAGATGCTGAATAGCGGCAATCCCGACGCCGCGCCAACCCGCTTGCCGGGCGCGAATCACCACGTTAACCATTCGCCATGGGAGGGACGCCGGGCAGCGACGCCGCCAGCGGACACTCGCGCTACGGTCCGCCGCACGCGAGCAGCGCCGCCTGTCGCCGGCTTTCGATCTTTCAGTGGGCCTTCCTTGGCGTCGTGGGCGGCGTGATCGGCGCCCTCGTGCTTCTTCGACCCGGGCTGATCCCGTCCCTGATCATCGCGGCCGCCGCCGCCTCCTTCCTGGCCATGTCCATCTGGCGCATGGCTCTTGTGGCGCTCAGCGCGACGCCTCCGGACGGGACTGTTCTGTCGGGCCGCCCCCTGCCGCCGTACTCCGTGTTGGTGGCGCTGTATGACGAGGCCGAGGTCATGGATCAATTGGTCAGTCGCCTCGCGCGGATCGACTATCCGTCGGACCGGCTGCAGGGCCTGCTGGTGCTCGAGGCGCGCGACACGGCGACCATCGCCGCAGCGGAGAAAGCCGCCCGGCCGGACTGGCTGCAGGTATATATCGCGCCACCCGGCCAGCCGGGGACCAAGCCGCGCGCCCTGAACTGCGCCCTGTCCCAGGTCACAGGAACCTTCCTGACCGTTTACGACGCCGAGGACGAACCACATCCCCTGCAGTTGCGGGAGGCCGCGGCCCGCTTCGTCGGCGACGGCGCGGGGCGTCTCGCCTGCCTGCAGGCGCCGCTGCGCATCCGGCCCGGCCGGCCGCGACCGGCCGGCTCTCCCTTCCTCGATCGGCAGTTCGCGGCGGAATACGCCAGCCTGTTCGAGACGACGCTGCCGGGGCTGACCCGCCTGGGTCTGCCCTTCCCTCTCGGCGGCACCAGCAATCACTTCCGTGCGGAGGCCCTGAGGCAGGTCGGCGGCTGGGACGGGTTCAACGTCACCGAAGACGCCGACCTGGGCTTCAGGTTGTGGGCGCACGGCTGGCGGCTGGGCATGCTGGCCCATCCGACATGGGAGACGCCGCCGGGCCACATGGTCGACTGGCTGCCGCAGCGGACCCGCTGGCTCAAGGGGTATATGCAGACTTTCGGGGTGCATTCGCGACGCCCGTGGCGGCTGGGCGCACGCGGAAGCCTGGCCCTGTCGGCCACGGTGGGCGCCGGGATCGTTTCGGCTGTGATCC
>JAEYUE010000311.1 GCA_023433655.1 Pseudomonadota bacterium
AGATCAAGGCGCGCTTCGACGAGGAAGCGAACCTGAAGTGGGCGCGGGCGATGGAGCGCGCCGGGGTCCACGTCGTCTTCGGCTTCGTCGAGTACAAGACCCACGCCAAGCTGAGCGTGGTGGTGCGGCGCGAAGGCGAGAGCCTGCGCACCTACTGTCACTTCGGCACCGGCAACTATCACCCGGTGACTGCGCGGGTTTACACCGACCTGAGCCTGTTCACATGCGATCCCGTGCTTGGCCGGGATGCGACCCGGGTGTTCAACTACATCACGGGCTACGCCACGCCCGACGAGCTCGAGGCGCTGGTCGTCTCGCCCCTCAACATGAAACAGACGCTGCTGGACCTGATCGGCGCCGAGATGGCGGCGGCGGCCCGCGGCCAGCCTGCCGCCATCTGGGCCAAGCTGAACTCCCTGGTCGACCCCGGCGTCATCGACGCCCTGTACCGCGCCAGCCAGTGGGGCGTGCGCATCGAACTGGTGGTGCGCGGCATCTGCTGCCTGCGGCCCGGCGTGCCGGGCCTGTCGGAGAATATCCGGGTCAAATCCATCGTCGGCCGCTTCCTCGAACATGCGCGGATCGTCGCCTTCGCCAACGGCCGCGACCTGCCGCACGACAAGGCCAAGCTGTTCATCTCCTCCGCCGACTGGATGACCCGCAACCTCGACCGCCGGGTGGAGCTGATGACTCCGGTCCGGAACGCGACCGTGCACGACCAGGTGCTGGACCAGATCATGGTCGCCAACCTCAAGGACGACGCCCAGAGCTGGGTTCTGGAGGCCGATGGCGACTACCGGCGGGTCACGCCCGTCGACCCGGAGCGCCCCTTCTCGGCGCACCGCTACTTCATGACCAACCCCAGCCTGTCCGGCCGCGGGCGCAAGGTGAAGACCCTGCCCGGCCAGCTTAGTTACGAGCCCTCGCGGAAGAAGCGTTGATGCCCGATCCCGCCACTCAGGCGTCCGCCCCGCCCCGCGATTTCGCCGTCATCGATATCGGTTCGAACTCCATCAGATTGGTGCTGTACCGGCTTGAGGGTCGCGCCATCTGGACGGTCTTCAACGAGAAGGTGCTGGCCGGACTCGGCCGCGATCTGGCGACCACGGGACGGCTCTCCGAGAAGGGGACGGAGATCGCGGTGACCGCGCTCAAGCGTTTCGCCGCCGTGCTGGATGGGGTCAGGCCCGCCAACACTTTCGTCGCAGCGACAGCGGCCGTTCGCGAGGCTCAGGACGGCGAGGCCTTCTGCGAACGGGTGGCGGCCGAGACCGGCCTGATCATCCGGGTTCTGACCGGCGAGGAAGAAGCCCGCTACGCCGCCCTGGGGGTGATCGGCGGCATACCGGAGGCCGAAGGGGTGGTCGCGGACCTGGGCGGCTCCAGCCTGGAGCTGATCGGGGTCCGCGGCGGCGCGGTGGGAACGGGCGTCACCCTGCCGCTGGGACCCTTCGCACTGACGGTTGAGAACCGGTCGGACGACGGAGATCCGCGCCACGCCATCGCAAGCCGTCTGAAATCGGCCGGGGACTACCGGGCAGACACCCTCTACGCCGTCGGTGGGGCGTGGCGAAGCCTGGCGCAGATGCACATGGCGCATGCCCGGTATCCGCTGCACATCGTTCACCAGTACGAAATGGACGCTGGCGAAGCCCTGGAGATCGCCCGGCTCGTCGCGCGCTCGTCCCCGGCTTCGCTGGACCGCTGGAAGGGCCTGTCGAAGAAGCGGGCCGAGACCCTGCCGCACGCCGCCATGGTGCTGGAGGGCCTGGTCGAGCGGCTGGGGCTGAAGCGGATCGTGCTCTCAGCCTGGGGCGTGCGGGAGGGCTTGCTGTTCGAGGCCCTCGATGAGGAGACGGCGACGGCCGATCCCCTTCTGGCGGGCTGCGCCGCGCTCGGGTCGAGACAAGGGGTTTCGCCCGGCCTGCCGGGAGCCGTGCTGGGCTGGATCGAGCCGGTCATCGAGGTTCTGCCCAAGGCGTTCGGCCGGGAGCGCGACCGGCGGCTGGCCGACGCCGCCTGCCGGCTGGCCGACCTCGGGGCGCGGCTGCATCCCGATCACCGGATTGAACTGGCTTTCGACCAGGTCCTGCGCGCGCCGGTCCCGGGCCAGTCCCACGCCGAGCGCGGCTTCCTGGCCGCCGCCGTCAACGCCCGCTACGGCGGGGGCACGGGCAGCCCGGAGCCGGAGACGCTCGAACGGCTCCTGACGCCGGAACAGCGGGACGCGGGGCGGGCGCTGGGGCTGGCCATCCGCCTCGCCTGCGACCTGTCCGGCCGGGCGCCGCAACTATTGGCCAATGCGCGGATCGCGGTTGCGGACGGCGTCCTGGTCCTGTCCGCCGCCGAGGGCTACGCCGACGTCCTGCTGGGCGAACAGACCCGGCGGCGCGGCAAGGCCCTGGCCGAGTCGCTCGGCCTCAAGCTGGACATTCGCAACGGCGCCTGAAGGCGCCTCAGTCGCCCATCCACCAGCGCAGGCGGACGTCAGGAAAGGTCTGGCCGCCGGCGGCCAGGGCGCCGCTCAGGACCGCGCCCTCGCCGCCGAGGTTACGCCGCGCCGTGGCGAGGGCGCCCGGGTCCAGCCGCCCCACGAAACGAACCTCGCCCAGCTCCGGCGAGCGGCCTGAGAAGGTCACGGTGGTGTCGGTGACCTCGTAGGTGGTGGGCAGCACGCGGGCGCTCCGGCTGCGGCGCTCGCCCAATTCCGTCTGCACCATCGGGCTGCTCACGTCCTCGAACTGGATCATCACCGGGGCGAAGGTCGCGCTGCGTTCGCCGCCCTCCCAGGCCCGGAATTCGGAAGCCTGGCCGACGAAGACATGATGCAGGCTCCAGTTCCCGACGCGGACCGGCTCGGCCGGCAGATAGTAGCCGGACAGGTCGGTGGTCAGGGCGTGGCTGAAGGCGGAGGGCGATGGCCCGTCGGGCCCGGAGGGCGCGGCCGCTCGCTCGCACGACGCAAGAACGAGCGCGGCGGCCAGCGCGGCGAAGGCGAATGGTCTGGCGTGCATCGGACCCTCCCGATTTCAGGAAACCACAACGCTGAGCGGTCGCCGCCTACCGGTCGAGGCCCCGGTCCAGCGCCCGGAAGCCGGCGATCGACAGCTCGGTGGCGCTGATGAAGACCGACGGCGTGATGCGCTCGAAGTCGTCCGACGGCCGGTGATAGTCGGTGTGGTAGTTCACGCCGAAATACAGGAAGGGCACCTGGGCGCGGTGGAAGGCGGCGTGATCCGAGGAATTCACCCAGTTGTCCTCGCCGGTGTCCTCGGGCGTGTCCTTGCCGAAGGCCAGGGCGACGGCGCCGTTGGCCGGAATGGGCTCGAGCAGCGGGCGGAACGTCGGGTGCTGGTAGGTGCCGGTCACCCACAGCTTGCCGTCGGTTTCGGCGCGGGCCGTCATGTCGAAATTCAGATTCATGGCGATCGACTCAAGCGGCACCGGCGGCGCCTCGACGAAGTGTCGGGCGCCGAGCAGGCCCCGCTCCTCTCCGTCCAGGGCCACGATCAGCACGCTGTGATCCGGCGCATCCCGCTTCAGGTCGGCGGCGAGGGCCAGCATGGTGGCCACGCCCGAGGCGTTGTCGTCGGCGCCGTTGAAGACCTGGCCGTCATTGACGCCGACGTGGTCGTAATGGGCGGTGACCACGATGTAGCGGTCGCGCACGCGGGTTCCGGGGATGACACCGAGGATGTTGACGCCGTTGAAGGTCTTCGGGCCCTCGCGGGTGCGACCCTGCATCTCCCACGGCTGCTCGCGGCCCATGGCGGGCGCGGCGACGCCAAGCGCCTCGAGCCGCTGGACGATGTAGGCGCGGGCCTTCGATCCACCCTCCCCGCCGGTGTCGCGGCCCTGCATGTCGTCGGCGGCCAGGATGCGGACATCGTCCAGCAGCTGGGCGTGCATGGCCGAAGGCTGCGGCGCAACGGGCCCGACCGGGGCCTGAGGCCCGGCGCAGGCGGCCAGCAGCAGGATGGCGAGGGACGACAGGGCGGCGAGAGGGCGATGGCGCATGGAGATTCCCTTGAGAAGCGGCGAAGCTAGCAGGCGACGGCGGCGGCGTCAGATTAACGTCTGGTCATGGGGCGCACCGCCGGAAACGCACCCCGCCCTCGCGGCGTTCGCGGGGGGTGGTAGAAGGCGTCCCGTTGCAGCGGAGCGAATGCGATTCCCATGGCCGACATGCCCGTCGATCAGCTGACCGAACCGCAGGCGCGGGAGGAGTTCACCCGCCTGACGGCCGAGCTGGCGCGGCACGACGCCCTGTATCACACCGAGGACGCGCCGGAGATTTCAGACGCCGAATACGACGCCCTGAAGCGGCGGGCGCTGGAGATCGAGCGCCGCTTCCCCGAGCTGACCATGGCGGATTCGCCCTCGCAGGTGGTGGGGGCGGCGATCTCCAGCCAGTTCGCGCCGGTCCGCCACGGCGTGCCAATGCTGTCGCTGGACAACGCCTTCGCCCCCGAGGAGGTGACTGACTTCGTCGCCCGCATCCGGCGATTCCTGAAGCTGCCCGGCGAACAGGCGATCGCCTTCGTGGCCGAGCCGAAGATCGACGGCCTGTCGGCCAGCCTGCGCTACGAGGACGGGGTGCTGGTCAGGGGCGCCACTCGCGGCGACGGGCGCACCGGCGAGGACGTCACCGCCAATCTGCGGACCATCGCGGACATTCCGCATCGCCTGGCCGGCTCGGGCTGGCCGGCGGTGATCGAGGTGCGGGGCGAGGTCTATGCGCCCAATGACGCTTTCGACGCCTTCAATGCGGCGGCCGAGGCGGCGGGAAGCCGAACCTACGCCAATCCCCGCAACTTCGCGGCCGGCTCGCTGCGCCAGAAGGATGCGGCCGTGACCGCCCAGCGGCCGCTGCGCTTCTTCGCCTACGCCTGGGGCGAGGTCTCGGCGCCGGTCGCCGGCACGCAGTGGGAGGCGTTGCAGGCGCTGAAGGGCTGGGGCTTCCCGGTCAACGACCGCTCGCGCCGGGTGGAGGACGCCGCCGGGCTGATGGCTCTCTATGACAGGCTCCAGGCGGACCGGGCGACGCTGGGCTATGACATCGACGGGGTGGTCTACAAGGTCGACCGGCTGGACTGGCAGTCGCGGCTGGGTTTCGTGGCTCGCACCCCCCGCTGGGCGGTGGCGCACAAATTCCCGGCCCAGCAGGCGCAGACGGTGCTGGAG
>JAEYUE010000331.1 GCA_023433655.1 Pseudomonadota bacterium
GCCGGGCCGTCGGGCGCGTAACCAAGGGCCGCCACGTCGTTCCACATCGTCGCCCCCGCCGCCACGGCCGCGCGGGCCACGGCCGGCTTCATGGTGTCGACGCTGATCGGCCCGACCCAGGCCGCGCGCAGACCCTCGATCACCGGGACGACCCTGGCGATCTCCTCGGCTTCCCCCACCGGCGCGGCCCCCGGCCGGGTGCTCTCGCCGCCGACGTCGAGGAGGTCCGCGCCCTGCTTCGCCAGCCTCAGCCCGTGCGCCACCGCGGCCTCGACCGACAACAGCCGGCCGCCGTCGGAGAAGCTGTCCGGCGTCACATTGACGATGCCCATCACCCTGGGCCGCGGCATCAGTCCCTGCCCCCGATCAGCGCGCCGATGGCCTCGAGGTAGGCGGCGAAGGCCCGGCGGCCTTCGGGCGTGATCGACACCCGGGTCAGCGGCTTGTTGTTGACGAAACTCTTGGCGATGGCGACGTACCCGGCCTCCTCCAGCTTCTTCAGGTGCACCGACAGATTGCCCTGCGTCGCCTCAAGCACGGTCTTCAGCTCGGTGAAGTCGGCCGCGTCCGCATCGGCCAGATAGACCATGATCCCCAGCCGCATGCGGCCGTGGATGACGTCGTCGATCCTGCCGAGGTCGGCCAGGCCCATGAGATCAGCCCGCCGTCCGCGCCGCGCGGGCCTCGCGCACCATGATCCAGCCCGGCAGGGTGAACAGGGCGAACAGGGCGACGGTGCAGACGCCCAGGTACCACACGGGCTGGCGCACCAGCACGCCCAGCGCCACCGCCGTCAGCCAGCCCCCGGCCGAGCAGGCCAGCATCCAGCCCTTCCGCTTCAGGCTCCACGCCACGTACCAGGCCGCCGCCTGCAGGGCGAAGATCACCGCCGGATAGTAGAGCCAGACCGCGAAGTCCCGGTCCCGCACGGCGCCGATGCCGAAGACGATGATCACCGCCAGATTGGCCATGCCGGTGGCGCTGAAGGCCGCGTTCAGCGCGCGCGTCGCCATCGGCCCCCGCGTGGTCTGCACCCCGTCCCGCTTGTCGCGTCGGATGGCCCAGACCAGCACGGCGAAAAAGCTGAGACTGATCAGGACGACGAAGGCGAGGTTGGCCGGGTCGGGCCAGCGGATCACGCCCGTGGCCTGGCCGACGTGGAACAGGCACTGCAGCCCGTACAGCAGCCCCCCGGCCAGATAGGCGACGCCGAGGGTGAGATGCGGCTTGCCGCCGCCCTCGACGATCGAGCGCATGAAGGCGAGGTCGGCTTCGGCGGTGCGGGTGCGGGGATTGGCGGGCATGGCGATTCTCCGGAACCGGCTCGCCCGATTGGGTGGACGAGCCGGCGGGGCTTGGCAAGCTATTCGGCGGGGACCGTGACGGGCGCTTCGGCGCGGCGGCGCCAAGGCACGCGCCGCCCGTTCAGCCACCGGCCCATGAAGCTGTGGCGGATCATCAGCTCATAGGAAACGAGGCTGACGGCGAACACCCCGACCGTCACGCCGGCCAGCTTGATCAGCCAGTGCCCCGGCCAGTCCTGCACCCACACCTGGGCCAGCATGACCAGCGGCAGGTGCAGGATGTAGACCCAGTAGGAGGCGTCGGCGAGGTAGCGGCGCACCGCGCTGAATCCCGACAGGAACCGCAGGCACAGGCCCATGGCGGCCAAGGCCGAAGTGTAGACGGCGAAGGCGACCACGGCGGCGGCCAGCAGCTTGTCGCCCGTGGGCTCGGCCATCGGCGCCAGGCTCGGCCCCCCAGCCAGGCGCCAGGCCGCGACGCCGGAAACCACGGCGGCGGCGAGATACAGCGGCGACCAGGCCGCGATGCGGTCCAGCAGGTCGCGACGGCGGTCGAGCAGGAAGCCGAGGCCGAAGGCGGCGCCGAAGCCGACCAGGGCGGCGGCGTCGGGGACCAGTCCCTCGTCCGGCGTCGGCAGGGCGAAGAAGGCGATCCACGCCGGGTCCAGCCACATCGCCAGGGCGAGCGGCGCGGCCAGCAGCGCCGGCGTCCACGGCCCGATCAGGGCGCCGGTCAGACGGTCCACCCCGCGGCCCCAGCCGCCGCCCCGGTCCAGCCAGGCGAACGGCGCGCGCAGGATCAGGGCCGCGGCGCAGAACAGGCTGAGTACGTACAGGAACCACAGGTGGGTCAGCGGGAAGTTGGTCCAGTCATAGGTCGGAGGCGGCGGCGGCGGCGCGCCCGGAACCACCATCCCGTTGGCCCAGGCGTTCCACACCAGCGCCGTAACGATCCCCGCCATGACCGGGAACCAGAAGGCCAGCAGAGGGCCGGTGATGCGCGAAGCTCGGTCCTTGGCGAACCCCCACCAGCCCTTCCGCGCCAGCATCATGTGGGCGAACAGGCCGGCGATCAGGAAGAAGGCGGTCATCCGGAACAGGTGGATGGCGAAGAACAGTGCCGCCGCCCCGATCGAGCGGCTGTCGTCGGCGACGATCCAGGTCTGCTGCGGAAAGAACGACAGGCTGGCGTGCAGCAGCACCCCCAGCAGCAGCGCCCCGCCGCGCAGGGCGTCGAGCCCGTGCAGGCGATCCGGCCCGACCGTCCGGCCGGCGTGTAGCAACGATGTCATGTGCGGTCCCTCCTGATTACGGAACCATATCGCACAGACATGTTTATAATGCAAACTTGTTCGTCAATGGTCCCGCCGGCCCGATTTGACAATGCGGGCGGGCGGCCCCAGCTTCTGCCCACGATGTTCCAGCTCGCCAACCAGGCTCGACTGCTGAATCACGCGGGACGACTCGTCGCAGGCGAGTAGCCCGGGGCGGCCGCACGCTGCCCGCCGTCCCGGGCCGCACGACTCCTTCTCCTCAACGAAGAGACCGGCCGGCGACTGCCCGGCCGACTGCGCCATGCCCCCTTCCACCGACTGTCGCGTCTGCGGACGCCCGTCACCCTGCGCCTGTCCGCCGTCCGGGCCGCGGCGCGACACCGCGATCATCCTTCCCTTCCCCACGCCCGTACGCCGTGTCCCGGCGCCGAGCGACCCCGATCACACGCCGCCCCCGGCGGCCTAATTCACGAGACAAGACCATGAAAACTTCCCCCGCAAACCCTGTCGAAGCCGGCCTGCCGGAAATCTTCCTGACCTCCGACGATCACGCCCGCCTGTCCCAGTTGATCGGCGACGGCGAGGCCCGGGGCGTCGCCGGCCTGCTGCAGCAGGAGCTCGATCGGGCGACCCTGTGGGACGCGGCTGGGCGACCGGCTCCCGCCGTCGGCCTCGACCGCTGGCTGCACTACACCGACGGCCGGACCCCGGATGCGCGTCGCATCCAGATCGTCATGCCGCAGGACGCCGACATCGACGCCGGCCGCATCTCCGCCCTGTCCTATGTCGGCGCCGGCCTGATCGGCCTGCGCGAGGGCCAGACCATCCTGTGGCCCGACCCGTCAGGCGCGCTGCGCCCGCTGACGCCGATCCTCATCGAGGACGAGGACCCGCTGCGGATGGCCAGTCGCGCGGCCCCGCCCGCAGGCGAGGCCGCCACAGGTCAGTGAACGGTCGGCGTCTCGACCGTCACGCCGTCGGACACGGGCGTGATCGGCACCGAGACCGAGGGGCCGGCGTTGGGGAAGTTGTTCTCGTCCCGGTTCGGGGCGAGGCCCTTCTCCAGCAGGTCCTTGATCTCCTGGCCTGACAGGGTCTCGTACTCGAGCAGGGCCTGGGACAGTTTCTCGTGATCCTCGGCCTTCTCGGTCAGGATGCGGCGGGCGGCGTCCCAGCCCTCGGTGACGATGCGGCGTACCTCGGTGTCGATGATCCGCGCCGTCTCCTCCGAGACGTTCTGGCTGCGCGCGACCGAGTGACCGAGGAAGACCTCTTCCTGGTTCTCGCCATAGGCCACGGTGCCGAGCTTGTCGGAGAAGCCCCAGCGGGTGACCATCGCGCGGGCCAGCTTGGTCGCCTGTTCGATGTCCGAGCTGGCGCCCGAGGTGACGTTCTCCGGCCCGAAGATCAGTTCCTCGGCTACCCGGCCGCCGGCCATGATGGCGATGCGGTCGATCATCTGCTGGAACTTCATCGAATAGCGGTCGCCTTCCGGCAGTTGCATGACCATGCCCAGGGCGCGGCCGCGCGGCACGATGGTCGCCTTGTGCACCGGGTCGGCCATCTTGACGTTCATCGCGACGATGGCGTGGCCGGCCTCGTGATAGGCGGTGAGGCGCTTCTCTTCCTCGTTCATGGCCATGGACTTGCGCTCGGCGCCCATCATGACCTTGTCCTTGGCGTCCTCGAAGTCGCGGTGGGTGACCATGCGACGGTCCTTGCGCGCCGCCATCAGCGCCGCCTCGTTGACGAGGTTGGCCAGATCGGCGCCCGAGAAACCGGGGGTGCCGCGGGCGATGGTCTTGACGTTGACGTCGGCGGCCAGCGGCACGTCCTTCATGTGCACGCGCAGGATCTTCTCGCGGCCCGAGACGTCGGGATTGGGCACCACCACCTGGCGGTCGAAGCGGCCGGGGCGCAGCAGGGCCGGGTCCAGCACGTCGGGACGGTTGGTGGCGGCGATGAGGATGA
>JAEYUE010000334.1 GCA_023433655.1 Pseudomonadota bacterium
CGAACTTCGTCGAGGTCTGCCACCTGCTGCTGCACGGCGAGCTGCCGACCGCGGCGCAGTACGAGAAGTTCGAGAACAGCATCACCATGCACACGATGCTGCACTCGCAGTTCGACCGCTTCTTCGAGGGCTTCCGCCGCGACGCCCACCCGATGTCGATCATGGTCGGGACCGTCGGCGCCCTGTCGGCCTTCTACCACGACAGCCTGGACATCCATGATCCGGTCCAGCGCAACATCTCGGCCATCCGCCTGATCGCCAAGATGCCGACCATCGCCGCGCGGGCCTACAAATACTCCGTCGGCCAGCCGTTCGTGACGCCGCGCAACGACCTGAACTACGCCGAGAACTTCCTTCGCATGTGCTTCGCCGTTCCGGCCGAGGACTATGTCGTCAATCCGGTCCTGGCGCGCGCCATGGACCGCATCTTCATCCTGCACGCCGACCACGAGCAGAACGCGTCGACCTCGACCGTGCGTCTGGCCGGTTCGTCGGGCGCCAATCCGTTCGCCTGCATCGCCGCCGGCATCGCCTGCCTGTGGGGCCCGTCGCATGGCGGGGCCAACGAGGAGGCCCTGAACATGCTCAAGGAGATCGGCACGCCCGAGCGCATCCCCGAGTTCATCGAGGGCGTGAAGGCCAAGAAGTACAAGCTGATGGGCTTCGGCCACCGGGTCTACAAGAACTACGACCCGCGGGCGAAGGTGATGCAGGAGAGCGCCTACGAGGTGCTGGAGGCGGTCGGCGACCCGAACGACCCCCTGCTGCAGGTGGCCCGCGAACTGGAGCGCGTGGCGCTGAACGACGAATATTTCATCGAGCGCAAGCTGTTCCCGAACGTCGACTTCTATTCGGGCATCACCCTGTCGGCGATGGGCTTCCCGACCTCGATGTTCACCGTGCTGTTCGCCCTCGCCCGCACGGTCGGCTGGATCGCCCAGTGGCAGGAGATGATGGAGGACCCGTCGCAGAAGATCGGGCGCCCGCGCCAGCTCTACACCGGCCCGACCCTGCGCGACTTCACCCCGATCCACGAGCGCGGCTGAGGCCGCTCCTCAGCGCCGGCCTGTCCGCAGGCCGGCGACGAAGTCCGCGTGATCCGGCAGTCCTGACGACCCGGCCGCGGCGGCGAGGGCCTCGGCCTCGGCGACGAGGGACTGCACCTCTTCGGTCAGGCCCGCGCCCATGGCCGTCAGCGCCCGCGCGCGGGCCCGCAGCAGCACGATCGCCGCGCCCGGATGACGACCGGCCAGGCGGGAGGCCCACAGCGGGATCTGGTCGTGACCGCCGCGCATCTCGTCCCGCCGCGCCATGACCATGACGGCGGCTTCGCGCAGGGCCGGCCAGTCCATCAGGAAGGACAAGCCGCGCATGGCGTCCGGATGCCGCGCCGCCAGTTCGAACGCCCGGTCCGTGGCCTCCACGTCCTCGAAATCCCGCAGGCGGGCGATCAGGGCCCGCAGGTCGTCGGCCGACAGATTGCGTTCGAATCGCCGCCATCGCGCCTCGTCCGCCGCGCCGGTGGCGCCCTCCGCCTCCAGCACGGCGATCTCAGCCGCCAGCCAGCCGTCCGGCGGCGGCTCCGGCTCGGCCGGGCGGCTCCAGCGGCGTGAAGGCGGCGGCGCGGGCCGCGAGCCCTCCAGCGCCGCCCGCGCCTCATCCGCGCGCCCGGCCCCGGCCAGACGCAGGGCGATCTCCGCCCCGACCTCCGGCTTGCGGGCGTCCTGTTCGGCGATGGCGTTCAGCCAGGCGTCGAGATCGCCGCTGCGATCCGCCAGCTTGCGCACCACGAGGGCCAGCCGGCCGGTCGGCTTCGCGGCTGTCCTCACCTCCTGGAGGAGGCGGCGGGCCAGCGCCGGATCGAGCAGATGCGCCCCGCGGCCGATCCATGAGGCCCACGGGTTCAGTCGGGTTCGCAAGGCGTCGCCGAGCACCGGCCCGGCGACGTCGGGCCCGGCCGCGGACGCAACGGCCGCGAGATCGGCGGAGGCGGCGTCGAACAGCAGCGGAAGCTCGCCCTTGGCGTCGCTGACCCGCGCCGTGAGACCCGGAAATAGATCGAACCACGCCGCCAGCCGGTCGAGCGCGAGGCGCGCGTCGAGCGGGGCGAGGCGGTCGACGATCATTCGCAGCACGGTCCGCAGGTCGTTGATCAGCGCCGGCCGCTTGCGCCACGACACCCGCGCCCGGCTGCCGGCGATGGCGGTCAGGCGCTTGTCGATCTCGAGGGCCAGGTCGGGGGCGCCCACCTCGGCGGCCAGCTCCATCCGCAGGCGTCGCTTTAGGCTGGCGTCGGCGCCTGCCGCCTCGATCAGCAGGTCGGCCAGCCGCGCGGCCCCCAGCGCCGCCAGATTGGCGGCGTTGACGGTCTTCTTCGCGGTGGAGGGGCGTCTGGCCATGCGTCGCTCGTCACAGCCTCCGGGGCGAGGCCGCCTCTCTCAACGCCTGATCAGCGGGCGGGGTGCGCCGGCCGGTCGCCCCGGGCCCCGATCACCTTCAGCACCGCCTCCGCCGCGATCTCGGAAGGGTCCCTGCCCTCGCGGCCCATCCGATCCAGCGCCGCCGTCTGACGGGCGGCCTGCCCGGCGCGCGCCTCCGGATCGGCGAGCAGCCGTCCGACCTCGGCGGCGACCCTGTCCGGCGTCGCGTCGTCCTGGATCAGCTCCTTGGCGATCTCCTCGTCCGCTGCGTGGTTGAACAGGGTCGCGTACTTGCCGGTGAAGAAGGGCCGCATGATCGCATAGCTGAGCGGCTGGAAGCGGTAGGCGATGACCATGGGCGCGCCCGCCAGCGCCAGCTCCGTCGAGACCGTGCCGCTGGTGGCCAGCGCCACGGTGGCCGCCTTCATGGCCGAGTATTTATCCCGCTCCTGGACCAGGTGGGCGCGGAAGGGCCAGGAGGCGACCTCGGCGGTGACCCGGTCGGCGACCGGGCCGGCGGCGACGACGGCGACTTCGAGCGCAGGGTTGTCCCGCTTCAGGCGGGCGACGGCGCCCTCGTAGACCGGGGTCATCAGCCGGATCTCGGAGACGCGGCTGCCGGGCAGGACGAGCAACACGGGCGCGGCGGCGGCGATGCCGCGCGCAGCGCGGAAGCCGGCCGGGTCGGCCGCGCTCATGTCAACGTGCAGGGCCTGGGAGCCGACGACGGTGGTCGGCAGGCCCTCCTTCTCGAACCACGGGGCGTCGAAGGCGTAGAGGGCCAGCAGGTGGTCGACGGCCCCCGCCAGGGTCTTCGCCCGGCCGGGGCGCGAGGCCCAGACCTGCGGCCCCACATACTTGATCAGCGGGACGTCAGGCAGGACGGCGCGGATGGCCTTGGCGACGCGGATGGTGAAGCCCCAGCTGTCGATCAGGACCACGGCGTCCGGCCTCTCGGCCACGGCCAGGGCGGCCGTGTCGGCCACGCGGCGCTTGACCACGCCGTAGGCTCTCAGCCCCTCCAGCCAGCCGAGCACCGACAGGTCGGTGATGTCGAACGGACTGGCCACGCCCTGTTCGGCCATGCGCGCGCCGCCGACGCCGACGAAGGTCACCTCCGCGCCCAGCCGGGCCTTGAGGGCGCGCGCCAGACCGGCGCCGAGAACGTCGCCCGAGGCCTCGGCGGCGACCAGCATGATCTTGAGCGGCCGGCTCACGGCGTCTCGCCCCAGACGAACAGGCCCAGGCGGTCGGCGGCCTCGACCATGGCGGCGTGGTCGATGACGATGAGCTTGCCCGCAATCCCCCCCACGCCGGCCAGGCCGGCGGCGGAGGCCAGTTCGACGGTGCGGGAGCCCATCACGGGCATGTCGACGCGCAGGTCCTGGATCGGCTTGGGGGCCTTGCCCAACGCGCCCTTTCGGGCGGCGGCCGAGCCGCGCAGGTCGGCGGGCAGGCCGGCGACGCGGGCCAGCATGGCGTCCGTGCCCTCCTGGGCCTCGACCGCCAGAACCAGGCCGTCGCACACCACGGCGCCTTGGCCGATATCAAGTTCTCCAGACTTTTCCGCGACGTGGAGTGCTTTCCTGAGATCCTGGAGCTGTTCCGCCGTGGGCTGGACGGCCCCCAGGGCGCCCGCCGGCAATGTCTCGCCGCCGAGAATGTCGTCCGCGCCCTCGATGGCGTAGCCCTCGCCCTCGAACACCGACAGGATCTTGCGCAGCAGGGCGTCGTCGCCCTTGGCCGCCTCGGCGATGATCCCCGGCAGCAGGGTCATGCCCTTGAAGTCGGGCTTCAGGCTCTTGAAATCGGGCCGGTTGACCGTCCCGGCGAAACAGACCGCGTCGCAGCCTGCCCTCTTCAGCGCCGCCAGCACCTTGCCGATCTCGGCCATCCCCGCCTCGATGCCAGGGTAGCGGGCCAGATGCGGATCGGCGAAGCCGGCCAGACGCACCACGAACACCGGCCGGCCCTCGGCCTCGCAGCGGCCCGCGACCGACAGGGGCAGGGCCCCGCCGCCGGCGATCAGGCCCAGACGGCTCATTCGCCGGGCAGGCAAAGCGGACGTTTGCCGTCCTCGCGGATGAAGGCGACGATCTCCATGATCTCGGGCAGATCGGCGTAGGTCCCGGCCACGGCTTCGACGCGTGCGGCGAAGGTCCCCTCGCCCTCGAAGAGATCGCGGTAGGCGGCCAGCAGGCGCCGGAGGGCGTCCTTGCCGTAGCCCTTGCGCTTGAGCCCGACCAGGTTGAGCCCGTGAAGCCGCGCGTGGTTGCCCCAGGCCGAACCATAGGGAATGACGTCCCGCGTCACCGCCGCCAGCCCGCCGACGATCGCCCCCTGCCCCACCCGGCCGAACTGGTGCACCGCGCACAGGCCGCCGAGGAAGACCCGGCTGCCGACCCGCGAGTGGCCGCCGAGCGTGGCGTGGTTGGCCATGGTGACGTTGTCGCCGACGATGGCGTCGTGGCCGACGTGGGCGCCGGTCATGAACAGGCCGTTCGACCCGACGGTGGTCAGCTTTCGGTCTCCGGGGGTGCCGCGGTTGAACGTGCAGTGCTCGCGAACGACGTTGTCGGCGCCGATTTCCAGCCGTACCGGCTCGCCCTTGTAGCCGCCGTGCTGCGGGTCGCCGCCGATGACGGAGAAGGGATGGATGACGGTGCGGGCGCCGACCGTCGTATCCTGCTGCACCACCACGTGGCTGACCAGACGCACGCCCTCGGACAGGACCACGCCCGGGCCGACCGTGCACCATGGGCCGATCTCGACGCCGGCGGCGATCTCGGCCTTCGCATCGACGATGGCGGTCGGATGGATGCTCACGCCGCTGGCTCCGCCACCGTCACCACCATGGCCATGAACTCGGCCTCGGCCGCCAGCTTCCCGTCGATGAAGGTCTCGCCGCGGAATTTGAAGGCGTCGCCGCGCGCCTTGATCACCTTGACCTCCATGCGCAGCTGGTCGCCCGGCCGCGCCGGCCTGCGGAAGCGCACGCCGTCGATGGACATGAACATGATCACCTTGCCCTCGACCGAGACGTCCAGGGTCTTGGACATCAGCAGGGCGCCCGTCTGGGCCATCGCCTCGACGATCAGCACGCCGGGCATGACGGGATCGATCGGGAAGTGGCCCGGAAAGAAGGGCTCGTTGTGGCTGACGTTCTTGATGCCCACGATCGAGGTGTTGGCGACGAAGTCCTCGGCCTTGTCGACCAGCAGGAAGGGGTAGCGGTGCGGCAGGCGCCGCATCACCTCGGCGTAGTCGATGGCCACCCCGGCTGCTGTCTGGTCAGTCATTCCCGTCCGTCCTCGCACGTGCCTTTCCGGACGCCTGTTTGGCGAGCCAGATCGTTTCGCGCAAGAACTGACGCAATGGGCGGGCGGGATAACCGGACCAGGTCTCGCCGGGCGGAACGTCCTGCAGCACGCCCGCTCCGGCCGCAACCCGCGCCCCGGCGCCGACCGTCAGGTGGTCGCCCACCCCCGCCTGGCCGCCGAACATGACGCCGTCGCCGATGGTCACCGAGCCGGACAGGCCGCTATGGGCCGCCATCAGGCAGTTGCGGCCGATGACGCAGTTGTGGCCGATCATGCAGAGATTATCGATCTTGGTGTTCTCGCCGATCACCGTGTCGGCATAGGCGCCGCGGTCGATGCAGGTGTTGGCCCCGACGCTGACCCCGTCCTGGAGGATGACGCGACCGAGCTGGGGGATGTCGACGGGCCCCGTCCGGGATCCGGCGGCGCCGAAGCCGGGCTCGCCGATGCGGACGCCGGAAAGGAGCTTCACCCGGTCGCCGACCAGGGCGAAGCCGAGAGTGACGTTCGAGCCGATCACGCAGTCCCGGCCGATCTGCACGCCAGGGCCGATGACGGTATTGGCGCCGATCCGGCTGCCGCGGCCGATGCGGACGCCGGCGCCCAGCACCACGCCCGGTTCGAGGATCACGCTGTCGTCCTCGGCCGCGTCGCCGGGGGCTGCGGGCCGGTCGAGCGTGATCGGGCGGTGGAACAGAAGGGAGGCGCGGGCCCAGGCGGCCTGGGCCTCGCCAGACACGATCACGGCCGCCTCGGCAGGCGCGGCCTCGACCGCCGCCGCCGGAACGATCACGCAGCCGGCGCGGGTCCCGGACAGGGCGGCGAGGAATTTCCGGTCGCCGAGGAAGGCGACGTCGTCGGATTCGGCGGACCCCAGGGGGGCGACGGCGGAGACCGTCCGGTCCCCGCCGCGCGAGACTTCGCCGCCGACCCGGGCCGCGAGCTCGCCGACCGTCAGGGCCGGCAGGGACTCGAAGAACCGCGGGTCCGGGCCTCGGCCCATGTTACTGGGCCGGCTGGGCGGGAACCTGCATGCGCGAGAAGGCCGGCAGGCTGGGCAGGGCCGTGTTCAGGCGCTGGATGGCGGCCTCGGTCAGGTCCATCTGCGGATTGGCGCGCAGCACCGCATCGGCGCTGAGCAGGATGCCGCAGCCGCGCTCGGCGTAGAGCGCCTCGACGATCGGATTGGCCGCCTGGGCGATCTGGTTCTGCTGATAGGCCAGGGTGTAGCGCAGCTCGCCGCTGCGGGTCTGGCTCAGGGTCTGGAACTCGCGGTACTTGGTCTCGAGATCGCGGGCCCGCTGCTGCAGCTGGTCCTGCGGGATCGAGGCCTGACCCTGCTGCAGGGCCTGGGACTCGGTCTCGATGAACTGTTCGTAGGGGGCCAGCTCGGTGGCGACTTCCTGCGACAGGCGCTGGACGCCGGCGACCAGCGACTGGCCGGCGGTCGACTGGGCGATCAGACGGTCGTGGTGATAGACGCACACGCCCGGAACGACGGGGCCCATGTTGGGGGTCTGGGCGGCGGCGGCCGATCCGGCCAGCAGGACGGCGGCGAAGGCGCCGAAAGCGAGGGTTTTCATCGTTATGCCTTTGAGCGGGCGGAAAAGCCCGTCGGTTAGAACTGGGTTGAAGTCGAGAAGCGGAAGGTCTCGGTCTTGTCGTAGTCTTCCTTGCCGAGAATCTTGCTGAGGTCGAAGCGGATCGGCCCCATCGGTGAACGCCAGTGGATGCTGAGGCCCGCGGAAGCCCGCAGCGACAGGTCGTCCACGATCCGGTCGTTGGGCGTGCCGTTGGGATTGACCGTGTAGCGCTCGTCCAGCGCCCCGACGGTTCCGACATCGGTGAACAGCGAGGTGCGGATGCCGTACTCCTCGGGCAGGCCGTTCGGAACGGTCAGCTCCATCGTGCCGATGACGTAGAAATTGCCGCCAAGGGCGTCGGTGGTGAGGATGTCGCGCGGACCGATGCCGGCGGTCTCGAAGCCGCGGAAGCTGTTGCCGCCCTTGAAGAAGCGGTCGTTGATGCGGATCGGGTCGCCGCCCCAGCCCGACACATAGCCGGTCGAGGCCGAGGTGCTGACCACCCAGTTCGGGGTGATCCCCCAGTAGGCCGAGATCTCGGCTTCGGTCTTGACGTAGTTCACGTCGCCGCCGAGCCCGGCGAAGTCCTGGATAAGCCGCCCGCTCCAGCCGCGGGTCGGGCGGATCGGATCGTTGCGGCGGTCGACGAACAGGGTATAGCCCGCCGACGAATTCAGGAACGACCCGACCTGGTCACACAGCGCGTTGGTGCCGCCGCCGACCCCGCTGCAGAAGTTGGTCGGCACGATGATCTCGTCCGACTTCAGGAAGTAGCGGGTGCTGAGCAGGGTGTAGGCGTTCAGCGGATAGGACAGGCGCACGCCGCCGCCGGTCGAGCGATAGTCGTAGGACGAATACTCGCTGAGATCATAGCGCGAGTGGAAGGCGTCGAAGCCCGCGCGCAGGTCGCGGCCGAGGAATTTCGGCTCGGTGAACCGGAAATCGATCTGCTGGCGCAGCGAGCCCCACTCGACCCGGGCGACCACGTTCTGGCCGCGGCCGCGGAAGTTCCGCTCGGTCACGCCGAGGTTGACGACGAAGGAGTCGACCGAACTGAAGCCCGCTCCCACCGACAGTTCGCCGGTCGGCTGTTCCTGGACGGTGACGTTGACGACCGAGCGGTCCGGAGCGGAACCGCGCCCCTCCTCGACCGTCACATCCTTGAAGAAGCCGAGGCCGCGCAGGTTGTTGCGCGAACGTTCCAGCAGGGTGCGGTTGAAGGCGTCGCCCTCGGTCAGCATCATCTCGCGGCGGATGACGTTGTCGAGGGTGCGGGTGTTGCCGATGATGTTGATGCGGTCGACGTAGACGCGCTGACCCTCGCGGACGTTGAAGGTGACGTCGACGGTGTCGGTTTCGGGATTGGCCCGGTAGGTCGGGTCGATCTCGACGAAGGCGTAGCCGGCCGAGCCGGCGGCGAAGGTCAGGGCGTCGACCGCCGCCTCGATCTTGTCGCTCTCGTACAGCTGGCCGGTCTTGATCGGCAGCAGCAGCTTGAGGAAGTCGGGGTTCAGGCGATCATTCTCGGTGACCACGTCGACCGTGCCGAAATTGTAGCGGTCGCCTTCATCGAGGGTGATGGTGATCCCGAAGGCGCTGTCGTCCGGTGCCAGTTCGGCGATCGCCGACAGCACGCGGAAATCGTAGTAGCCGCGGTTGGTGTAGAATTTCCGCAGCTGCTCCCGGTCGTAGTCGAGGCGATTCGGGTCGTAGTTGTCGTTATTGTTGAAGATCTGCCACCAGCGCGACTCCTTGGTGACCATGACCTCCTGCAGGTCGCCGTCCGAGAAGGCGCTGTTGCCGAGGAAGGTGATGGCGCGCACGCCGGTTTCGGGGCCTTCGTCGATTTCGAAGACGACGTCGACGCGGTTCTGGTCCAGCTGGACCAGCTTGGGCGTGACCGTGGCCGAAATGCGTCCCGACAGGCGGTACAGCTCGACGATCTTGCCGACGTCCTCCTGGACGCGGGCGCGGGTGTAGATGCCGCGCGGAGCGAGGGTGACCTCCTCGCGCAGCTTGTCCTCGCTGATCGCGCCGTTCCCCTCGAACACCACCTGGTTGATGATCGGGTTCTCGACGATCTCGACGATCAGATCGCCGTTCGGCTGCACGCCCAGCTGGACGTCGGCGAACAGCTGGGTGCGGGTCAGGGTGCGGACGGCCACGTCCAGCACGGCGGCGTCAACAGTGTCGCCCGGCTGGATCGGCAGGTAGGACAGAACGGTCGTCTGGTCGATGCGCTGGTTGCCGCGCACGAGGATGCGGTTGACGACGACGCGCTCCTGCTCGGCCGAAGGCTGCGGCGGGGCCGTCTGGACGACGACGTTGGGCGTCGGCGCGTCCTGCGGCGCGGTCTGGGCCATGGCCGGACCGGTCAGGCCGGCCGCGACCGCGAGGGCCAGCAGGCTCGGGCTCAGGCCACGGGCGAAACGAGGGGCGGACGCGTCTTGTCGGATCATGCGGGAAACCATCGGGGGCTGGCGTCGGCTCATCAGGCGAGCCCGCCGAGGAATTTGAACAGGCTCAGCTTCTGCAGGTCGTTCCAGGTGGCGAACAACATCAATCCCGCCAGCAAAGCAAGGCCGACGCGGTATCCGACCTCCTGAACCCGGGCGGGCACTGGCCTGCGCGCCACAGCTTCATAGCCGTAGAACAGCAGGTGGCCGCCGTCGAGTACGGGAATGGGCAGCAGGTTGACGATGCCGATGCCGATCGACACCAGGGCGGCGAAGCTGAGGAAGGTCAGGGCGAGGTTGGCGGCCATCCAGCCGGGATCGGGGTTGGCGGCCACCGCCTGCTGGGTCACCCCGCCGGCGGCCTTGGCGATGCCGATCGGGCCATTCAGCAGGTCGCCCGATTCCTTGCCGACGAAGATGCGGCCGATATAGGTCGCGGTCGTGGAGACGGTCGAGCCGATCGTCTCGATCCCCTTGCCGAACGCCTCGACGGGGTTGAGCCGGCGGAAGCTGAAGTCCTCGATGCGCCGGTCCATGCCCAGGCCGATGCGGGCGATTCGCACGCGGCCGGCGATCTGGTCGTTCTCCAGCCGCCGCTCGGGGGTGGCGGTCAGGACGATCTCACGGCCGCCCCGGTCGACGGTGAAGCGCAGCGGGTCGCCGGCGCTCATCATCACCGTGCGGGTGACCTCGGAGGTGTCGGCCACGGGCCGGCCGTCGATGGCCCGGATCAGGTCGTTGGGCTGGAAGCCGGCGGCCGCGGCCGGGCTGCCGGCCTGGACCTGGGCCACCCGCGGGGCCAGGACCTGCTCGCCGACGGCGGTGAACAGCAAGGTGAACAGCACCATGGCCAGGACGAAATTCGCCGCCGGCCCGGCCGCCACGATCAGGGCCCGCTGCCAGATCGGCTTGAAATGGAAATAGTCGCGCTCGGCGCCGGGGCCGTTCTCGGCGATCACGCGGCGGCGCAGTTCGGCCAGACCGGCCTCGTCCGGCACGCTGGAGGCGTCCAGATCGCCGGAAAACTTGACGTAGCCGCCCAGCGGCAGCCACGCGAGCCGCCATTCCGTCCCGCGCCGGTCGGTCCGGCTGACGATGGTCCGGCCGAAGCCGATCGAGAAACGGTCGACCTTCACACCGAAGGCGCGCGCGACAAGGAAATGGCCCAGTTCGTGGATGGTGACGATGAACGTCAGCACCAGCAAGAACGGGACGATGTAGAGCAGCGTCTGGCCCAGGAAGCCCGTCATGCCGATATGTAACCCTCCGCCGTTCAGGCCGCCGCGGCCAGGCCCCGAACGATCGACTCCGCTTCGCGCCGCGCCTGCGCGTCCACGGACAGGGCCGCGTCGCAGGCGTTGCGGGAACCGGGCTCCACCCCCGAGGCCGTCACGCGCGACAAGGTGTCGGCGACGACTGCGGCAATATTGAGAAAGGCCAGACGGCGGTCAAGAAACGCCAGCGCGGCCACCTCGTTGGCCGCGTTGAAGACGATCGGGGCGGCGCCGCCGGCGCGCAGCGCCTCGCGGGCCAGCCTGAGGGCCGGGAAGCGCTCTTCGTCCGGGGCCTCGAAGGTCAGGCGGCCCATGGCCGCGAGGTCCAGCCGCGGGGCCGGCCAGGCGATCCGATCGGGCCACGCAAGGGCGCAGGCGATCGGCGTCTTCATGTCCGGCGGCCCCATCTGGGCCAGGGTCGAGCCGTCGACGTATTCGACCATGCTGTGGATGATCGATTCCGGGTGCACGACCACGTCGATGCGTTCGGCCGGCATGTCGAACAGATAGGCCGCCTCGATCGCCTCCAGCCCCTTGTTGGCCATGGTGGCGCTGTCGACCGAGATCTTGGCCCCCATGCTCCAGTTCGGATGCGCCACCGCCTGTTCCGGGGTAATCCCGGCCAGCGCCTCGCGCGGCGTGGTGCGGAACGGCCCGCCGGACGCCGTCAGGATCAGCCGGTCGACCTGCTCCGGGGCGTCATGCGGAAACACCTGAAAGATGGCCGAGTGCTCGGAGTCGACGGGGATCAGACGTCCGCCCGAGCGCCGCACCCGCTCGATCAGGGCCGGTCCGCAGCAGACCAGGCTTTCCTTGTTGGCCAGGGCCAGGGTGGCGCCCGTCCCCGCCGCCGCCCAGGCCGAGCGCAGGCCGGCCGCGCCGACGATGGCGGCCATGACC
>JAEYUE010000002.1 GCA_023433655.1 Pseudomonadota bacterium
CGGGCGATCACGGGCATGTCGCCCGACAGCTGGAGCAGGATCTCGTCGTCGTCGAGGTCCAGCAACTGCTCCGGAGAGCCGAAGCCGACCAGCCGGGCCATGGCCTCGGCCGCCAGCATGGTGTTGGCCCCGAAGCACTGCACCGCCCGGCAGTTGTTGACCATTGTCTGCCAGTCGCGGGGGTAGAGGTGCTGGATTTGGCTGGGGTCCTGCCAGAAGCTCCAGGTCTGCAGCCCGTAGCCGCGCATCAGGGTGACGGCGCGCCGCAGGTCGTCGAAGGCGCCGAGCTGGGCCGCCTCGTCGAGGATGAACAGGGTCGACTTCGGCGGCCGGCCGCTGCGTCCCGAGATCAGGGTCATCAGGGTGTGGACCCAAAGCCGCAGCAAGCGGCCGTGGCTCTCCAGCATGTGCGGCGGCAGCACCAGGTAGATCGACAGCGGATCGCCCCGCTGGACCGCGCCCAGGTCGAAGCTGGTCGTCCTCAGCGAGGGCGCGATCATGCCCGATCGAACCACGTCGACGAGGTTCTGGGAAAAGGACAGGATGCCGCCGAGGGTCGCGACGGCGCCGATCCTGAGCATCCGGCCGATGTCCCGCGCCTCGGGGTTGCGCGACGCCTCCAGCGCGGCCAGCACCGTGCCGGCCAGGGCGGAGGCTTCCGTCGGCCGCTCGGTCGCGGCGCTGTAGAGGCCGATCTCGCCGACGGCCTGGTTGACCAGGGCGCGCACCGTTTCGAGGTGGCGGCGCGCGGGCGGCAGGTCGCTCATCACATGCAGCAGCACGCCCAGGACGAAGCTGGCCCCGCGTTCGCGCCAGTAGCCGCCGTCGCTGACATCGGCCTCCACGTCCGGACTGGCCAGGGCCGAGACCACGGCCATGGCGTCGTCGACGAAGGTCGGACTTTCGGGATCCAGGATGTCGAGCGGGTTCAGGGAGGCGCCCGGCAGGCCGGTCACCCCCATGGGGTCGACGACCGCCACCTCCTGGCCCAGCTCGCGGCGGCGGCGCGCGGTCATCAGGGCGTTCTCGCCCTTGGGATCGATGACGATCACCGGTCCGTCGAAGCGCAGCAGCGCCGGAACGATGCAGCCCGTCCCCTTGCCCGCACCGGTGGGGGCGATGGTCATCAGATGCCCCTCCCGCTCCATCAGGATCGGGTTCAGCACCGCCGTCGCGGGATCGGCGGCGGCGGCGGTTCCGAACCTGAACCCGATCGGTCGGCGGCGGTGCTCGCGCTCGAGGGACCAGCCGACGATCAGGCCGGACTCGTCCACGGTGTCGGGCAGGGCCAGTTCGCTCTCGACGGGGATCAGGGTCATCGGGTCTCCTCGGCCTCCAGGACAGAGAACAGGCCCTCCATCCGCTCCGACCGCGCGGGCGCCTCCGCCAGCATGCGGTCGTCGATCATCTCAAGCTGGCCGTCCGGCGTCAGGGCGAGGCCCGCCGCGAAGAAGGCCTGCCGGTAACAGAGCACGGCGAGGAACAGCCAGCGGCCCTCCGCGTCGAATCCAGCCGGCTCGATGAGCCGGGCATGGCCCACGCAAAGATCGCGCAGCGCGTCGCTGTCGGTCGCTCGATGCGCCAGGGCCTCGTAGGCCTCGACCGGCTGGAACCGCTCCCCCTCATGTCGAACACAGTTCATGAACAGCCGCACATAGTCCAGCCGGGCGCCGTCGTCGCCCAGGTGAAAGCCGACGGCGTCATTCAGGTCGTGGATCCAGGCGGAGCCTCCGTCGACGGCAAGGACCTTGTCCTCGGTCAGCAGGAAGGTGGCGATTCCGACCGCCCCGCCGCCGACCCGACCCTGGGTTTCGATCAGCATCACGCCGCCGTGGCAGCGCAGCGACAACGTGCGGACCCGGTCGCAAAAGCCGGCCACCGGGAAGGGAGAGCGCGCCGGCCCGACCCGGTGATAGGCGCCGATCAGGCCCAGGACCTCCGCCGCCGGCTCCGGCTCCAGGTCCGTCCAGTCGCCCGTCACGCCCGGAGCCCCGCACCACGGTTCGCGCGGGTGACGCACGGCTTCGGCGACGGCGGCGGCCTCAGCTTCGGTCAACGGCCACCCTTCGTCGCGGGCCCGCAGCCAGGCCATGGCCAGCTTGCCGGACCATACGGCGGAGACCATCCCGGGCAGGTCGGCCAGTTCCCGGCCGGTCACGATGCGGTAGGCGTCTTCGGCCGCGGCCGCGAACACCGGGTCGGCGGTGACCCCGTCGATCAGCAACGGAGAGAAAGGCTTCTCGCCCTCGACCGGCCGCTCCAGCCCCCGGAGCAGGGGCATGAGCTCGGTCAGCCGCGGGCTCAACTCCGCATTGGGAGCGATGTCCAGCAGCATCTTCACGCGCCGCAGTTGCTGGGCGTCCAGAAGCAGGCGGTTCTTCAGCGCGCCGTCTGCCGCCGGGAGCGCGTTCATCAGGTCGGCGGCATAGCCCAGAAGGTAGCTGGCGACCACGGTGTTGGACCACATGCGCTCGGTGAGGGTGAAGAAGCGCCCGTCGAGGTCCGTCGGCGTCAGAACCTGGGAAGAGTTTCGCAAGGGGGCGTGGGCGACCGCTTCCGCCATCTTGCGGCACACCATGGCCTCGTCGGCCAGCCGCTCGCGCGCGTCCGCCTCATCGCTCTCGATCGAGTCGAGAAACGCCGCGGCGAACCGGAGCGCGTCGCCGGCGAGAACGCCGACCGTGTCGCCTTCCCGTTGGGCGGGATCGAGTTGCGGCGCTTGCGGAGCAGCCTTGGCGCGCATGGTTCCCTCTCCCGCCCGGGACGACATCGAGGACGCCCCGTCGACCCGGTCGCCGTCAAGTATCCACTGGCGCAGGCGTCGCAGGCGCTCTGGCCTCATCGGGCGAAGCGCGAGCGGGCCGGAACGCGCTCGATCGGGCAGTAACGGAAGGTCGGCACGCCGGGCGCATCGTAGGCGTAGCCGTCGGAACTGACCCGCCAGACGTCGATCACAGGCGCCTCTCCGCCTTCCTCGGACGGGCAGGATTCCGTGGTCTCGTAACGACCGCCGCCCAGGGAGCGCGTGCCGACGAGGCGGCA
>JAEYUE010000016.1 GCA_023433655.1 Pseudomonadota bacterium
CGACGAGCCCCAGATAAAGGCTGGCCTCCTCGATCGGATGATCCCGCCGGGCGATCTCATAGACCTGCCACAACAGGGCCGACGACTGGATCTGGATGCCCAGCACGGCGACCACCCGTCCCAGCCAAAGCAGGCGGAAGTCGCGGATGCCCCACGGGCTGGCCGGCCCCTCGGGCGGCGCCGGGGGCGTCGGCGGCGTGACCGGCGCGGTCTCGGGACTCTCGATGGTCACGTGCGGCGCGGAACCTTCGGATAGGGCGTCCCGTCGCGGTGCAGATAGCCCTCCGGCCGGAAGACCATGTCGAGGTCGGGATAGTCTCCAGAGTCGCCTCCCGGGGTCCGGGTTCCAACCTCCAGCAGCACCGCCTCCTCGCCCGACCGGTTCTCGATCTTGTGCCCGTTGGCCACGCCCGCCTTGAACCCGGCGCAGTCGCCAGCCCTCAGCACGGTCTCCCCGTCGTCCTCGACCAGCACCACCTCGCCCTCCAGCACCCAGACGAACTCGTCCTCGCCCGCGTGCCAGTGCCTCTGGCTCGACCAGGCGCCGGCCGGCAGGCGCAGCAGGTTGACCCCGAATTGGTCCAGCCCGACCGCGTCGCCCAGGCGCCAGCGCCGCCGCGGCTTGCACGGCCCGGCGAATTCCTCGGGGTAGCCCGTTCCGTGGGCCGTCGGCGCGGTCTCGATGTCGATCTTCGGCATGACAGGGAGCCTATTCGCAATCGTCCCAACCCCGTAAAGCAAGGATCCATGAGCGCCGCATCAACTCCGGTTATCGATCCTGTCGAACTGACCCGCGACCTGATCCGCAAACCCTCGGTCACCCCCGCCGACGAGGGGGCCATGGACATCGTCGAACGCCTCCTGACCGGCCTCGGCTTCCACTGCCGCCGCCTGAAATTCGAGAACATCGAAAACCTCTACGCCCGGCGCGGGACGGCCTCGCCCAACCTCTGCTTCGCCGGCCACACCGACGTGGTGCCGACCGGCGCGGCCGAGGCCTGGTCCGCCGCCCCCTTCGAGGCCGAGGTCAGGGACGGCGTCCTCTACGGCCGCGGCGCCGTCGACATGAAAGGCGGCATCGCGGCCTGGATCGCGGCGGTCTCGCGCGTGCTGGCCGGCGGCGAGGTCCCCGGCTCGCTCAGCTTCCTGATCACCGGCGACGAGGAAGGCCCCGCCCTGCACGGCACCAAACGGGTCGTTGAGACCCTGATGGCCGAGGGCGAGGTCATCGACGCCTGCATCGTCGGCGAACCCTCGTCGCAGCACGCCCTGGGCGACACCATCAAGATCGGCCGCCGCGGTTCGCTCAACACCTGGATCACCGTCCACGGCAAGCAGGGCCACGTCGCCTATCCCGACCGCGCCGCCAATCCGGTGCCGGTGCTGGCCCGCCTCGCCGCGCGCCTCGCCGATCACCGCCTCGACGACGGCTACACCGCCTTCCAACCCTCCAACCTCGAACTGACCACCCTCGACGTCGGCAACACGGCCACCAATCTGATCCCGGCCGAGGCGCGCGGCCGGTTGAACATCCGCTTCAACCCGAACCACACCGGCGAGACGCTGATGGCGTGGCTGAACGCCGAGGCCGGCCGCGCCCAGGCCGAGAGCGGCCTGCGCATCGAACTGGAGCACCTGCATTCGGGTGACGCCTTCCTCACCGAGGTCGGCCCGTTCGTCACCGGCGTGCAGGACGCGGTCGAGGCCGCCATCGGTCGCCGCCCCGAGGCCTCCACCACCGGCGGCACCTCCGACGCCCGCTTCATCCGCGCCATGGCCCCTGTGCTGGAACTCGGCCTCGTCGGCCAGACCATGCACCAGATCGACGAACGCGCGCCGGTGGCCGAGATCGAGGCGCTGACCGAAGTCTATCGCCGCGTCATCACCACCTTCTTCGCCCGCTAGAGCAGAAGATTGAGGCCCAGCATCGCCCCGCCGAACATGGCGGCGAAGGCGACCAGAAAGTAGAAGATCTCGCGTCGCGCGCTGCCCCGTCGCTCCAGGGTCATCGGCGGCAATTCAACCGGCAGCCTGCTCATCGGCCCACTCCCGCAAAACCGCACGAGCCTGCGCCCTGATCCTTGCCGGGCGGTTGAGAAACGTGGTTGCTGTCACGCTTGGCTCCGCGCAACCGTCGCCAGTCGTGCGCGCTTCGGCAGGGCCCCGCCGCCGCTTGGGATCGCCTCGTGAACCTTCGCTCGCCCGCCTTCGCCATCCTCTTCGCGGTCAGCCTGATCGCCGCCGCGGGCAATATGGCCCTGCAGTCGGTGCTGCCGGCCATCGGGCGCGAGTTCGGCCTGCGTGACACCCTGGTCTCGGCCGCCTTCGCCATCTCGGCCCTGATGTGGACCCTGACCTCTCCCTACTGGGCGCGCCTGTCGGACCGGCTGGGACGCAAGAAGGTGATCATGATCGGCCTCGCCGGCTTCGTCGCCTCGATCGGCGGCTTCGGCCTGGCCACCACCGCCGGTCTGCAGCTGTGGCTGGCCCCACTGGTCGCCTTCGCCCTGATGGCGGTGGCGCGGACCATCTACGGCGTCTTCGGCTCGGCCTCGCCGATCGCGGCCCAGGCCTATGTCGCCGACCGCACCTCGCCGGAGCAGCGCACCCAGGCCATGTCGCTACTCGCCTCGGCGCAAGGGCTGGGCACGGTGATCGGCCCGGCGGTGGCGCCCTTCTTCATCCTGCCCTTCATCGGCCTGGCCGGGCCGATGTACGCCTTCGCCCTGTTCGGCGCCGTGGTGCTGTGGATCGTCTGGCGGCGGCTGCCCAGCGGCGACGTCGTCCGCCGCCCTGCGCCCGGCCGTCATCAGGGCGATGCGGGGAAGGGCCTGTGGAAGGACCCGCGGGTGCGCGACTACCTGCTTTACGGCCTGCTGGTCACGGGCGCCCAGGCGGTCAACATCTCCGTGCTGGGCTTCCACATCATCGACGAGATGGCGGTCACCGGCGCGACGGTGCTGGAGGCCCAGCCCTTCATCGGCATCGCCATGCTGGCCGGGGCGGCCGCCACCCTGCTGGCGCAGTGGGGCCTGATCCCCCTGCTCAAGCTGCAGGCCGCCGACCTGATGCGCTGGGGCGCCGGCCTGGCCCTGGTCGGCAATCTGATGACCATCGCCGCCCCGGGCTACTATGGCGTGGTCATCGGCTACGCCGTCATCTCGCTGGGCGTCGGCTTCGCCCGCCCCGGCTTCACGGCCGGATCGTCGCTCTCGGTCGGGGCGCACGAGCAGGGCGCCGTCGCCGGGCTGATGATGTCGCTGGCCGGGCTCAGCTTCCTCGGGCCGCCGGTGATCGGGGTGGCGCTGTACGAGGTCGCCGAGGCGGCGCCGTTCGCCGCCAACATCGTCCTGCTGGGCTTCGCCGTCATCCTCTGTTTCACCAGCGCCCGGCTGAGGTTCGGCCCGCCCGATCTGCCCGACCGCGACGAGACCCCGTCGCCCGAGACGCCCCCCGCCTCGCAGCCGGGTCCCGAGGGCGGTCGCTAGGGCTGTCTTTTCAGCGCCCGAAAGCCGTGCCAGACGAGCCGTCATGGATATTGCCCGCATCGAGAAGCGCGTCGGCGTCCGCGCCACCACCGACCGGATCTGGGAGCTGATCTCGGACCTGCCGACCTGGGAACGCTGGAACCCGGTCGAGAGGGCCGTGGAGGGAACCATCGCCTATGGCGGGGGCATCGCCCTGACCGAAACCATTCCGGGCCTGCAGGAACGCCGGGCCTCGGTGCGCGTCGGCGAATGGCAGCCCTACGCCCAGCTGGTCTGGATGGAGAAGCGCGGCCTTTGGTTCCGCTCGATGCGCTATTTCGAGATCGAGGAACTTGAGGCCGGCAGCTGCATCGTCGCCAATGGCTTCCTCTTCTCAGGCCTGCGCGGCGAGATGCATTTCGACCGTCACCGCAAGTCCCTGCGCGAGGCGGTTGATGCGGTAGCCGAGGGCCTGAAGACCGCCTCCGAAGGCTAGCCTCCCTTGGCCATGGTGTCCTGGATGCTGATGATCGCCGGCGTCAGGATGACGATGAACAGCACCGGCAGGAAGAACAGGATCATCGGCACGGTCAGCTTGGCCGGCAGGGCCGCGGCCTTCTTCTCGGCCGCTGACAGGCGCATCTCGCGGTTTTCCTTGGCCATGGTGCGCAGCGCCGATCCCAGCGGCGTGCCGTAGGTCTCGGCCTGGGTCATGGCCGTGGCCACCGACTTGACCCCCGGATGGTTGGTGCGCTTGGCCAAGCCTTCATAGGCCATGCGGCGGTCGGGCAGATAGCTTAGCTCGGCCGACAGCAAGGTCAGCTCCTCGGCCAGATCGATAGACGAGCCGCCGATCTCCTGGCTGACCTTCTGGATCGCCGCCTCGATCGACATGCCCGCCTCGACGCAGATCAGCAGGAGGTCCAGCGCGTCCGGGAAGGCCTGCATGATCGAGGTGCGGCGCTTGGTGATCCGGTTGGCGAGGAAGATGTTCGGCCCGTAGAAGCCGATCACCGCCGCGACCATGCAGATCGTCAGCCGGGTCATCACCGGCAGGCCGAAGTCGTTCAGGATGAAGACGTAAAAGACCGCCAGCGCCAGCATCACGAACGGCATCGAGAAGCGGAAGAAGTAGAAGGTGGTCAGCGGCTTCGGGCCGCGATAGCCGGCCTGGGCCATCTTGTCGGCGACCTTGGGATCCTCCAGCAGCTTGGTCAGGTTCAGGCGCTCGACGACCCGCTTCTTGAAGCCGTCGTCGCTGTGGCGGAGGTGCTGCGGCCCCGTGTTCCCGGCGGCGATGGCTTGGCGGGAACGTCTCTTGAGTTCCTCGCGGCGCACGGCGACCGCCTTCATCCGCCCCTCCAGCTTGGCCTCGCCGCCGAACGAGCCCAGCAGCGTCACCAAGGTGGCGAAGACCAGCACGCCCACTCCGATGCTGAGCAGGTTCTGCAGATTGGTGACGAAGCCGATGACGTCTCCCACGCCGACCCCCTAGAACTTGAACGAGATCATGCGCTTCATCACGAAGACGCCCAGGGACATCATCAGCACGGCGATCAGCAGCATGAACTGGCCGCGCGGCTCGGTGAACAGCTTGCCCATGTAGGCCGGCGTCGTGATGCTGACGAGGATCATCACCGCCGGCGGCAGCGAGCCGATGATGCCCGCCGAGGCCGTCGCCTCGGACGACAGCGCCTTGATCTTCTCGCCCATCATTTTGCGGGCGCGCAGCACGGTCGACAGGTTGCCCAACGCCTCCGCCAGGTTGCCGCCGGTCTTCTGCTGGATGCCGATGACGATGGTGAAGAATTTGAGCTCGGGCGTCGGCATGCGCTCGTACATCTTCTCCAGCGCTTGCTGGAGGGTCAGGCCGACGCCCATGCCCTCCACCAGCATCTGGAATTCAGGGCCGAGCGGGGCCGGACTCTCCCGGGCGATGATCTTGAAGCAGTCGTGCACCGGCAGGCCCGACTTGATGCCGCGCACGATGACGTCGACGGCGTCGGCGAAATGGCTGGAGAATTTCTTCATCCGCCGCTTGCCCAGGAAGCCCACGACCCAGCGCGGAAGGCCGAGGCCGAAGATCACCCCGGCGCCGACGGCGATCAGGATGTTGCCGGTGAACAGCAGCGCCAGCAGCAGGGCGACCACGCCCAGCACGGCGCTGATGATCCAGAAGGTCTTGAGGCTGGTCGACAGGCCGGCCTGCTTCAGCTTGCCCGCGAGGCTGACACGGGCCTTGCGTGAGGCGCGCTCCGATTCCTGGAGCTGCTTCATGATCTGCTTGCGGCGGGCCTCGGGCGTGTTGGCCGCGGCCGCCTTGCGGGCGGCGGCGGTGTTCTGTTTTGGCCCGCCGAAGGTCTGGGCGCGCTTGACCGCGGTGGCGGTGGAATCACCCCCGCCGACGAAGGCCCAGCCGAGGCCGCCGATGGTGATGAAGGCCAGAACCGCTGCAAGGATCGGAAGCACGCCGGCTACTCCGCCGCGTCGAGGGCTTCGGCGAGCTCGCGCTCCAGGCCGTAGTAGCGGGCGCGGTCCCAGAAGCGCGGGCGGGCGATGCCGGTCGAGCGGTGACGGCCGATGATCTTGCCGTTCTCGTCCTCGCCGGTGATCTCGTAGACGAACAGGTCCTGGGTGACGATCACGTCGCCCTCGAGGCCCACGATCTCGGTGATGTGGGTGATGCGCCGGCTGCCGTCGCGCAGGCGGGCCGCCTGCACGATCACGTCCACCGAGCCGACGATCATCTCGCGGATCGTCTTGGACGGCAGGCCGTAGCCGCCCATGGTGATCATGGACTCCATCCGGCTGATTGCTTCGCGCGGGCTGTTGGCGTGCAGGGTGCCCATCGAGCCGTCGTGGCCGGTGTTCATGGCCTGGAGCAGGTCGAAGGCCTCGGGGCCGCGCACCTCGCCGACGATGATCCGCTCCGGACGCATGCGCAGGCAGTTCTTGACCAGGTCCCGCATGGTGATCTGGCCCTGGCCCTCGAGGTTGGGCGGCCGGGTCTCCAGACGCACCACGTGCGGCTGCTGCAATTGCAGTTCGGCCGCGTCCTCGCAGGTGATGACGCGCTCGGTCGGGTCGATGAAGGCGGTCAGGGTGTTGAGCAGGGTGGTCTTGCCCGAGCCGGTGCCGCCCGAAATGACGAGGTTGCAGCGTGAGGCGCCGATGACGCCGAGGACCCGCGCCCCCTCGGGACTGATGGAGCCGAACTCCACCAGGTTCTTCATCGTCAGCTTGTCTTTCTTGAACTTCCGGATCGTCAGGGTCGCGCCGTCGATGGCCAGCGGCGGGGCGATGACGTTGACGCGGCTGCCGTCCGGGAGGCGGGCGTCGCAGATCGGGGAGCTCTCGTCGACGCGGCGGCCGACCTGGGACACGATCCGCTGACAGATGTTCATCAGCTGGGTGTTGTCGCGGAAGCGGACGTTGGTCAGCTGCACCTTGCCGCCGACCTCGATGAACACCCGCCCGGCGCCGTTGACCATGATGTCGGCGATGTCGTCGCGGCTCAGCAGCGGCTCCAGCGGGCCGTAGCCGAGCACGTCGTTGACGATGTCCTGGACCAGGTGCTCCTGCTCCGCCACCGACATCGAGACGTTCTTGATGGCCACCAGTTCCGCCACGATGTCGCGGATCTCCTCCGCCGCCGCCTTCGGATCGAGCCCGGCCAGCTGCGCCAGGTCGATGGTGTTCATCAGCGCGTTGAAGATCGTCGTCTTCGTGGCGTGGTAGTAGTCCGACTGCTCGCGGACGATCTCGGCGACGGCCTGCGCCTTCTTCAGCTGTTCGAAGCCCGGCGTGGCCTTGGGGCCCGGCGCGTTCTTCGGGAGCGGCGCCTCGACAGCGGGTCGCGGTCGGGCCGCGAGGGCGTCCAGCCGGTCAGCCGCGGGTGAGGCCGGACGCGAGCCGTAGGTGTCGACGCCCTGCTCATTGCGCTCCAGCTCGGCCAGCTCGCCGCCGAGCGCGAAGGCCTGGGTCTGGACGCCCTGCTCCGGCTGCCGCTGCACGGCCGCCGGCGACGGCGCCGGGCGCGGCGCCGCCGCTGGACCTCCCGGTTGAGCTGTGCGCTTGCCGAACACGCGTCAGGACTTCTTCTTGAACAGGCCGGCGAACATCGACTTGCCATCACTCTTGCCGGACTTTGCCTTGGGTCCGGCGAGCATCGGAAGCTCGCGTTGCGAAACAATCTGGGCCAGCATCTGGAAGGCTTCGGCGGCCTTCGACTTCGCCCCGGCGTCGAGGATCATCTGCCCGTTGTTGGCCGCCGCGCCGAAGACCTTCGGATCGAAGGGGATGATCAGGCTGGGGTGCACGCCCAGGGCGGCGCCGAATTCCTTGGCGGGAATCTCGGGGCGACCCGGCACGCCGACCTGGTTCAGCACCAGCCGCGGCGGGGCGTCGTTGGGCCGGCCCTGGCGGATCAGGTCGATCATGTTCTTGGCGTTGCGCAGGCTGGCCAGGTCCGGCGTGGCGACGACCACCACCTCGTCGGCGGCGATCAGGGTGCGGCGCATCCAGCCCGACCACAGGTGCGGCAGGTCCAGCACCACGAACGGCGCCGTGGAACGGATCTGGGTGGTGACCTCCTCGAAGGCCTCGGGCGAGATGTCCCAGTCGGCGTCCAGCGTGGCCGGGGCCGCGAACAGGCTGAGCTTGTCGGTGCAGCGGACCATCATCCGGTCCAGCAGCACGGGATCGAGGCGGTCCGGCTGGCTCAGGGCGTCCGCGACGCCGTTCAGGGGGTCCTGGTTGAAGTCGAGCCCGGCGGTGCCGAACGGCAGGTCGTAGTCGACGATGACCGTATTGGCCCCGATCCGCTCACTCATCGCATAGGCGGTGTTGTGGGCGACCGAACTGGCGCCGGCGCCGCCACGAGCTCCCACGAAGGCGATCGAGCGGCCGACGAAGGGCTGGGCCGGATCGTTGAACAGGCCGCCGATGGCGGCGATCAGCTGCAGCGGCTGCAGCGGCGCGACCAGGTATTCGCTGACCCCGCGCCGCATCAGTTCGCGGAACAACAGGATGTCGTTGGTGGCGCCGATGACCACCACCTTGGTGCCGGCGTCGCAGACCTCGGCCAGCTGGTCGACCTCCCACAGCAGGGTCTGCGGGTCCTTCAGGCATTCGACGATGATCAGGGGCGGGGTGGGTTCGTGCTGGTAGGCCTCCACCGCCGCCGCCACGCCGCCGACGCGGATCTGGGTGGTGGCGCGCGACAGGCGGCGATCCTGCCCGGCCCGCTCGGCCGCGGCCAGGGTGTCCTGACGTTCCGCGAAGACGTGGATGGCGATGCGCGGGACCGAAACCTCCGGGGCGCCGCCGCCCAGCACGGGCGGCGAAAAGGCCGCCGATGCGCCGGCCACGAGCTCACCCACGGGGTTGAAGCCGCCCACCGCCGGCGCCTGGCCGGGGGAGGGATCGGAATAGCCGACCGTGGGCGCCGGCGCGATCGCCGGGGGGGTGAACTGCAGCGGGGACCGTCCTTCTTCCGGCGCGTCCGCGGCGCCGGGATGCGGGGCATAACCGGCGCCGGAATCGGTCTGACCCGGTCCGGACGCCACATATCCCATCTCGAGGTCGAACTCGTCCTCGAACTCGTCGACGGGGCGGGGGAAGGCGTTGGTCATGATCTGCCTATTCCACGGCCCGGGCGATGCGGCCCTCGACCAGCGGCTCCTGCGGGGCCGAGGTGACTTCGCCCTTGCGGTAGTTGTCGAACACGACGGCGGCCCGGCCCGAGTCGGCGGGGCTGGTCGGGCGATGGCCGACGATATCGCGCGGGTCGGCGATCTGGGCGGCGATATTGGCGTTGATGGCGCAACCCAGGCCGAGGGAGGCCTCGTTCGAGAAGCGGTTGTCTGTGGACCGCGGCTCGGCCGCGCAGTTGGGGATCACCGCCCGAACGGTTTCGAAGCCGGTGAGCACCGGCGCCCGGGGGTCGGGCGCGGCGTAGGAGGCGACGACGATCCGGTCGGCGGGCAGTCCGGCGGACTGCAGCGCCGAGCGGACGGCCCAGGTCTGGCGCAGGGCCGCCGGATCCTCGCCCGCCGGAGCCTCGATCCGGACGGCGCCCACCCCCGTGGCCATATAGCGGCTGACGAGGTCGTTGATCGCGGCCTGCTGATTGGCGGAGAGCCCGTCGTCGTGCACGGCCAGGGCGATCCGGTCGAGGCCAGGCTCGACGCGCAGCGAGTAGCGGGACAACGGCGTGAGCAGAGGGCCGCTCGAGTCCCCCGTGGAGGTGCAGGCCGCAAGCGTCGAGGCGGCGGCGATGGCGAGGAGCAGGGCGCGCATCATCGGGGTCCTCATTCGATCACATAGCCCACGGGGCCGGTCCAGCCGGCGTCGGCGGAGTCGACCGCGGCGTTGCGGCCGCTGTAGTGCTGGTTCAGCTGGCCGAACAGGATGGTCTGGGCGTCGTTGGCGATGCGCAGGCCATCGGCGGGAGTTTGCAGCGTCCCGGCCGAAACCGGAGAAACGATGAAGGCCTCAATGATGATGACCAGCTCGGTCTCGCCAGACAGATAGTCGCGCGAGCGGAAGAGGGACCCAAGGACGGGCAGATCGCCGATGCCCGGCAGCTGGTCGACATTCTGGCGCGTATCCTCCCGGAGCAGGCCCGCGATCATCAACGAGCCGCCCGAGGGCAACTCCACCGTGTTCGCGGCGCGCCGCACGCTGAGGCCCGGGATCACAAGCGACGAACCTGTACCGCCGCCCAGGGTGAAGGCGCCGAGTGAGGTCAGTTCCGACACCTCGGTCGACAGCTGCAGCGAGATGCGGCCCGGGGACAGCACGATGGGCCGGACGGCCAGACGCACGCCGTAGGGCTTGAACTCGATAGTCACCTTGGTGCTGCCGCTGTCGACCTCCTGGCCGACAGGGACGGGGAACTCGCCGCCGGCCAGGAATTCGGCGCTTTCGCCGTTGGCCGTCGTGATGTTCGGCTCGGCCATGATCCGCACCAACCCAGCCCGCTCGAACGCCTCAAGACAGGCGCTGGCGTTGGTTCCCGTGACCGTCGACCAGGCGGACGAAACGATATTGGTCAGGGTGTTCGTCAGCGACGAAGAGGAGCCGTTCGAGGTGCTGGCGTTGCGGGCGATCTCAGCCAGGCTGGTTCCGGGCACCAACACAGTGTTCCCGTTCACATCGACGATCGGCACGGTCGTGGGGAATTCTCCCTGCCATCCGACGCTGTTGCTGGTGGAATTGCTGGCACCGGAAGTGACCCCGCTTTGAGCCGTGGAATTGGACGAGTTGCTGAAATTGGTCGTCCGGGCAGCGTTCTGGCCAACGCAAATGCCCCCGCCGCCCATCTGCGAGCCGTTTATCCCGTAGGTCGTGGCGAAGCCGCCGCTGGTGTACTGGGTGCCGGCGTTCATGATCGCGTCGGTCGACAAGCCGAGCTGCTTGATCGCACTGCGCTGCACCTCGATGACCCGAGCCTTGACCATGATCTGGTCGGACCCCTCGATGGTCATCATGTTGATGACCTTCTCCGGGGCCGAGACGAAGGCGCGGGCCACCTGGCTGGCGCGGTCGGCCTCGCCCGGGCTGAAGACCGTTCCGGTCAGAATGACGCTGTCATTGACCGCCTCGGCCCGGACGTTCGCGCCAGGCATGACGCGGCTCAGCGTGTCCTGCAGGGCCGAGACCCCGGCGTCGACGCGGATGCGCAGCGACAGGATGGTGCGGCCAGCGTTGTCGAGGACGACCGCGTCGGTCTCTCCGGGCGCGAGGCCGATGATGGTGATGCGACGCGGCGAGTGCAGCATCGCTTCCGCGACCAGCGGGTTCGGCACGATCACGTCGCGGGCGTCGGCCGGCAGATCCACCGCCATGGACGAACCGCGCGGCAGGCTGATCAGCTGGGACTGGGCGCCCATCGACACCGCGGCGCGGGTCTGGGCTTCGGCCGGGGCGGCCGGCGGCAGGGCGACGACCAGAAGGCCGGCGAGGGCGACCCCGGCGAGGCGGCTCAGCGGACGATTCATTGGACCACCACCACTTCGGGCGCGCCGCCGCGATAGACGCGGACCGCGGAGGCTTGTCGGGGACCGGCGGCGACCCGGCCGGACGGCCCGCCGGTGTCGGCGTAGGAGCGCAGGATCAGGCTCAGTTCGCCTTCGGACTTGGCCAGGGCGAGGGCTTCGGCGTCGCGCGGCCCGACCTCGAGGGTCGCCGTCGCGCCGATCACCGTCTGCTCGTCGTCGCCGGCGCGGGTCGACTGATCGATGGCGAGGACCTTGATGTTCTGCATCACGGTCGACGAGGTGAATTTCGAGCGGTCGCCCTCGGAGGCGCCGAGGTTGGCGAGGGTGGTTTCACGGGTCAGCACCACGTCGACGCGGTCGCCCGGAAGGATGAAGCCGCCGGCGGCGGTCTCGACCGTGACGCGGATGGCCATGGCGCGCATGCCCGGCTCCAGGTAGGCGGCCATGTAGCCGCTGTCGCCGGCCCGGACGATCTTGCGCATGATGATCGGCTCGCCCGCGAAGATCTGTTCGCGCACCACCGAGCCGACGTAGTCCGCCTTGGCGCCGCCGGTGGCGAGATTGTTGGCGACGCGGGTGACCGCGGCGACCGCGCCCTCCGGCTTGGCCTTGCCGCCGTCCGCGGGCGCGGATTCGCCGGCGGCCGGGATAGGGGTGGAGCCGTCGGTGATGTAGGCCGAGTTGACCTGGTCGACCGGCCAGTCCTTCCATTCCAGGTCGGATTCCTCGAGGCGGCGACCCGGCTGCAGATCCTGGGCGGCGACCAGCACCCTGGCCATCGGCCGCGCCTCGACCGGAGCGGCGGTGGCGACGGCGGTCGGCTCCTTCGAGGGCGATCCCATGGCGCGCACGACCAGGGCCAGCCCGATGGCGGCCACGGCGGCGACGCAGATCACGATGATACGGGCAGGCTTCATCGACTGTCTCCGGCAGGGCCGACCGGACCCGCGCGTCGGTCCTCTGGCCCCCTGCCGTTAACGAACATGGAGGCAGCGGGTTAACGTCCGCCTAAGTGCGGCGCGGTGGGCCCCGGCGGTCCCTCAGGCGGCGAGGAAGGCGCTCATCAGCGGCGAGGCGGGCCAAGCCACGAGGGCGCCGCCGGCGATGGCCACGCCGTAGGGGATGTGGCCCTTCGGCTCCATCAGCTGGACCCACCACCCCGGTCCCGCGCCGACCCAGGGCTGCAGCCAGGCGCGGCCGAGCAACAGGGCCAGGGAGAAGAGGCCGCCGATGACGGCGGTGGCGAGGACGAAGACGCCCGAGCCGGACACCCCCAGCCAGAGGCAGGCCGCGGCCATCAGCTTGACGTCGCCGCCGCCGAGCAGGTTGAGGGCGAACAGGCCCATGCCGACCAGCAGGGCCGCGAGGCCGATAGCCAGATGAAGGCCGATGTCGACGGGCCCCAGGCCGAGCACGAGCGCCGCGGGAAAGAAGGCCAGGATGAGCAGCCCCGAAATCCAGTTGGGAATCTTCATCGAGGTCAGGTCCTTCAGCCCGGCCACGATCACCAGGGCGGGAAGGACGGCGAGGAGGATGAGCTGCATGGCTTGCATGGCCGTCAGACTGCACGCCGACCTTTAAGGCGGCGTTGCCGGCCGGACAAAGCAAAGGGCCGGAGCGTTTCCGCTCCGGCCCTCGCCGGGTTCAAGAC
>JAEYUE010000019.1 GCA_023433655.1 Pseudomonadota bacterium
AGCGGCAGGGGCTGAAGGTCGGCTTCACCAACGGCTGCTTCGACATCCTGCACCGCGGCCACGTCGCCTATCTGGCCCAGGCGCGGTCGTGGTGCGACCGGCTGGTGGTGGCGCTGAACACCGACGCCTCGGTGCGCCGGCTGAAGGGCGAGGGGCGGCCGATCAACGACCTCGACAGCCGGGCCGTGGTCATCGGCGGGCTGCAGAGCGTCGACCGGGTGACGAGCTTCGACGAGCCGACGCCGCTGACCCTGATCGAGCGGCTGCGGCCGGATGTGCTGATCAAGGGCGCGGACTACACCCGCGAGGGCGTGGTCGGCGGCGACCTGGTGGAGAGCTGGGGCGGCGAGGTGAAGCTGGCGACGTTCGAGGACGGCTTCTCCACCACTCGCACGATCGAGAAGATGAAGGACAGCTGATGGCGCGGCGGATGATCGTGGTGACCGGCGGGGCCGGCTTCATCGGCTCCAACATCGTCGCCCGGCTGTGCGCTGAGGGACGGCGGGACGTCGTCGTCTGCGACCGGCTGGAGGACGCCGCCTCCGGCAAGTGGAAGAACATCGCCAAGCATCCGATCGCCGACTTCTGGCAGCCGGAGGCGATGTTCGAACAGCTGGAGCGACATGCGGAGCGCGTCGAGGCCGTGGTGCACATGGGGGCGATCTCCTCGACCACCGAGCCGGACGCCGACCTGATCCTGAGGACCAATTTCAGCCTGTCGCGCGACCTGTGGGACTGGTGCGCCCTGCGCGACGCGCGACTGGTCTACGCCTCCTCGGCGGCCACCTATGGCGATGGAGATCAGGGTTTCGAGGACGTCGATGACCTTGAGAGCCTGTCACGGCTTCGCCCGCTAAACGCCTACGGGTATTCGAAATATCTGTTCGACCAATATGCGGCGAAGCAAGCCGACGAGGGGCATGCGCCGAGCCAGTGGGCGGGGCTGAAATTCTTCAACGTCTATGGCCCGAACGAGTACCACAAGGGCGGCATGAAGTCGGTCGTGGCGCAGATCTGGCCCAAGGTTGCAGCCGGCGAGCCCGTGACCCTGTTCCGTTCGCACAATCCGGACTACGCCGACGGCGGCCAGATGCGCGACTTCGTCTTCGTGGACGACGTCGTGGACATCATCGACTGGCTGCTGGAGACCCCGGCGGTGTCGGGCGTGTTCAACGCCGGATCCGGCCAGGCGCGGTCCTTCCTCGATCTCGCCAACGCCACCTTCGCGGCGGCCGGCAAGGAGGCCAGGGTCGAATACGTCGACACGCCCGAGAGCATCCGCGACAAGTACCAGTACTTCACCGAGGCGCGGATGGATCGGGTGCGGGCGGCCGGCTACGCCGGCCAGTCGACGCCGCTGGAGGAAGGCGTGCGTCGCTATGTCCAGGACTTCCTGATGCAGGCGGACCCGTACCGATGAGCGGTCGGAAGCTGACGGCCCGGCAATGGTTCGGCTGGATCGGCTTCGCCCTGGTCTTCCTGCTGACGGCCGCAACAGCCGTGTGGCGCGGCGACATCCTGAGGGCCGGGCTGGACCCGCAGGTGCCGTTCCAGACCTATCAGCCGCCCGCGGCGCCCGACTATTCGAGGCCGTCCGCCTGGGCGATGAGCGAGGCGCGGGCGCCCGACGCCGGGCCGGCCGCGGTCTTCTTCGTCCATTCGACCACCTACGACGGCGGGCGCCACTGGAACGGGCCGATCGGGGATCCCGGGGCGGACGCCTGGCTGATGCGCGTGGTGATTCCGAACTACGCCGGACCGTTCGCCCGGCTCGGGGCCGTCAGCGCGCCGCGCTATCGCCAGGGCAGCCTCTACACCCGTTTGACGCTGAGGGACGACGCGCGCGAGGCGCGGGCCTTCGCCTACAGGGACGTGGTCGCCGCCTTCGAGGCGTGGCTCGCCCGGCACCCGCAGGGGCCGATCGTCCTGGCCGGCGTGGAGCAGGGCGGGGAACTGGTCGAACGCCTGCTGCGCGAGCGCGTCGCGCCCGACGCGGATCTGCGCCGCCGGCTGGTCGCCGCCTATCTGATGGACGTGGTGGCGGCCGCGGACGGCCTGGCGCCGGAAGCGCCGGTGTGCGCGAGCCGCCGGCAGACGGGGTGCGTGGTCGGCTTCTCGCCGGTCGGCGAAGGCAATGACGGCGCCGCCCGGCGTCGGCTGCGACGCGCGCTGGTCTGGGACGATCGCGGGCGGCTGGTCGAACTGGGCGATCGCGAGGCGCTGTGCGTCAACCCGCTGACCGGCTCGACCTCGACCGGCCCGGCCCCGGCCCGGCTGAACCGGGGCGCGACCAACGCCACCGGGCTGGAATGGGGGGTTCACCCGGCCATGCTGGCGCGCGAGATCGCCGCCCAGTGCCGCGACGGCCTGTTGCGCCATACCGATCCGGAGTCGGAGTCGTTCCGCCCCACCGGGGGCTGGGCGGATCGAAGAAAATCCCGGCCCTACAATCTCTTCTACGGAGATATTGAAGCCGACGCCCAGGCGCGGCTGGCCGCCTGGCAGGCGATGAGGGGCGGCTAGTCGACCCCTGGACGGTCGTTGCGCCAGTCGAACAGGGCTTCCAGCACTCTCACCGCCTCGCCTCGCGGGCTGACGAGGTCCGGATCGCGGCCGAGCACCAGGCGGGCGTCGTCGGCGGCGGCGAGCAGCAGCTCGCGGTGCCGGATCGGGTCGGCGAAGCGGTAGGCGGGGAAGCCGCTCTGTTTCAGGCCCAGCGGGTCGCCGCCGCCGCGAAGGCGGAAGTCCTCCTCGGCGATCTCGAAGCCGTCCTCGGTGCGCCTGAGGGTCTCAAGCCGGACGCGGGCCGTCTCGCCAAGGCCGTCATCGCCGCCGCCGTAGAGCAGCAGGCAGGTGCTGGCGGCGGTCCCGCGCCCGACGCGACCGCGCAGCTGGTGCAGCTGGGCGAGGCCGAAACGGTCGGCGTGCTCGATCACCATGATCGAGGCGTTGGGCACGTCGACGCCGACCTCGACCACCGTCGTGGCCACCAGCAGGGGCGTGCGGCCGTCGGCGAAGTCGGCCATCACCGCCTCGCGCTCCGGTCCGGGCATCTGGCCGTGGGCGAGGCCGACCTCGACGCCGAGGATGCGGCGCAGGTCGGCGGCGCGGGCCTCGGCGGCGGCGAGGTCGGACGCCTCGCTCTCGGCGACGAGAGGGCAGATCCAGTAGGCTTGGGCGCCGCCGTCGAGCGCGGCCTTCAGGCGTTTCGCCACCTCGCCGATGCGGGCCAGCGGCAGAACCGCGGTCGTCACGGGGGTGCGGCCGGGCGGTTTCTCGGTCAGGCGCGACACCTCGAGCTCGCCGTACTGGGTCAGTTCGAGGGTGCGGGGGATGGGGGTGGCCGACATGGTCAGCAGGTGGACGCCGCCCGTGCGCGGGTCGCCCTTGGCCTGCAGCCGCTGGCGCTCGTTGACCCCGAAGCGGTGCTGTTCATCGATGACCGCCAGGCCGAGCCGGTCGAAGCGGACGGCGTCCTGGAACAGGGCGTGGGTGCCGATCGCGACCTTCGCCTCGCCCGAGGCCAGGGCCGCCAGCCGCGAGCGCCGCTCGGCCGGGGTGTCCCGGCCGGTGAGCAGGATGGTCGGCACGCCAGCCGCCTCGAGCATCGGCGCCAGGCGCTGGAAATGCTGGCGTGCGAGGATCTCGGTCGGGGCCATCAGGGCGGCCTGGAAGCCGGAGGCGGCGGCGTCGGCCAGCGCCAGGGCGGCGACGGCGGTCTTGCCAGAGCCGACGTCGCCCTGCAGCAGCCGGCCCATCTGTTCGCCCGAGGCGAGGTCGCGGCGGATTTCGGCGACAGCCTGGGTCTGGGCGCCGGTGAGGGCGAAGGGCAGGGCGGAGAGGAGCCGCTCGGACGCCTCTCCCGGATGGATGACGGGGGCGGGGGTGATCTGCCGGGCGCGGCGGCGGCGGGCGAGGGCCAGCTGATGGGCGAACAGCTCGTCGTACGCCAGCCGCTGGCGCGCCGGGACGTCGGGCTCGAGGTCCGGCTGGGCGGCGGGGGCGTGAAGCCGGGCCAGCGCCTCGCGCCAGCCGGGCCAACGCCGCTTCGCCAGCCAGGCCGGGTCCTGCCACTCCGGCAGCTCGGGGGCGTGCTCCAGCGCCTGCAGGACCAGCTTGCGGATGACCCGCGAGGACAGGCCCTGGGTGGCGGGATAGACCGGCTCGACGGCGGCGATGTCGGCCGCCTCCTCAAGCCGGAAGACGTCCGGATGGATGATCTGCACCTCGTTGTTGAAGCGTTCGACCTTGCCCGAGACGAGGCGCTTCTGCCCCTTCGGCAGCAACCGCTCGAGGTGCTGGGCCGAGCCGCCGAACCAGATCAGATGGACGAAGCCGGTGTCATCCGAGGCGCGCACCTTGATCGGGGCGCCGGGCTTGCCGGGGACGATCAGCCGGTCGACGAGCACCTCGAAGACGCCCACCAGACCCTCGACCGCTGTGGCGGCGGTCATCGGCCGACGCAGGATCAGGCCCGAGGGCGAGAGAAACAGCAGGTCACGGACCAGCGGGCCGGCCACCTTCTGAACCAGCGGCAGGATGCGGGGCCCCACGCCCTTGAGGGTGGAGACCTCCGCGAACAGGGGAAAGAGACTCGGCGGCCGCATCGGCGACAGCATAGCTGGCGCAAGCCGGCATGGAACGCTATCTGACGCGCCTCATTGAAGTGCCCTGTCGCGCGCCGCCCGGCGGCTCGCCGCTTGAGGCGCCTCTCGTTTTTCACCGGGCAAGGAAGCTTGTGGCCGATACCGACGCACGTCTGAAAGAGAGACTGGGCCGCCTCGCCTTCAGGGCGTGGCGGCGGGGCTTCCGCGAGGCCGACCTGGTGCTTGGGCCGTTCGTGGATCGGATGGGGCCGACGCTGGACGAGGCCGAACTGACGGCGCTGGAGGCCTTGCTGGCCGAGGACGACGATCACGCCCTCTATGCCTGGATCATCGGGACCGCCGAGGTCCCGCCGGAGCATGACACGCCGGTGCTGGCGAAGATCCGCGTCTTCATGCGCGCGCACGGGGCCGCCGCGGTGGCCGAGGGCGCCGGCTGATGGACGCGCGGGTTTCGGGACGGACCGATCAGCAACTGGGCGGGGCGCCGGAGGGGCTGGACGCCCTGACCGTAGCCGGGCGGCTGAAGGCCGACGGCGGCGTCGGCCTGTTCATTGCGCGGGACTTCGCGCGCATGGGCGAGTTCTCGCAGGCGTTTCGCTTCTTCGCCGATGATATTGAAGTCGTGGAGTTTCCGGCGTGGGACTGTCTGCCCTACGACCGGCTGAGCCCGACGTCGTCGGTGTCGGCCGAGCGGATGGCGGCGCTGACCCGCCTGGCCCAGCGCGACGCGTCGGACGCCCGGCCGCTGCTGGTCGTGACCACGGTCAGCGCCGCGATGCAGCGCACCCCGCCGCGCGAGGTGACCTGCGGGGCCGGGTTCGAGACCACCGTCGGCCTCGACCTCGATACGGCGGCGCTGGAGCGCTATTTCGCCGCCAACGGCTATGTCCGCGCCTCGACCGTCTCGGAACGCGGTGAGTTCGCGGTGCGCGGCGGGGTCATCGATGTCTATCCGCCGGGCTTCGAGGAGCCGGTGCGACTGGACATGTTCGGCTCGGAGCTGGAGTCGATCCGCACTTTCGACCCGGCCACGCAGCGCTCGACAGGGCAGTTGCGCGACGTCTCGCTGGCCCCGGTGTCCGAGGCCCTGCTGGATCCCGACAGCATCTCACGCTTCCGCACCGGCTATCTGGAGCTGTTCGGCGCCCCCGGCGACGACCCGCTGTACGCGACGATCAGCGAGGGGGCGAGGCGCCAGGGCATGGAGCACTGGCTGCCGCTTCTCTACGAGCGGCTGGAGACCCTGTTCGACTACCTTCCGGACGACGCGAGCCTGTTTCTCGACAACCAGGTCGAGGCGGCCCGGACCGAACGCTGGAACCTGATCCGCGACGCCTACGACGCCCGGCGTGACGCGGCCATGGGCAAGGGCGGGGCGGCCTGGCGCGCCCTGCCGCCGGAGCGGCTGTATCTGCCGGAATCCGACTGGAACAGCGCCCTGGCCGGGCGCCAGGTGCGGCGGCTGTCGCCGTTCCAGGGTCCGGGCGAGAACGCCGGCGGGCGGCTGGGGCGCAGCTTCGCGGCCGAGCGGGCCCAGGACAGCGTCAACCTGTTCGAGGCGGTGGCGCGCCATGCGGAAACGCTGAAGGGCGCCGGCAAGCGGGTGCTGTTCGCGTCGTGGACCGAGGGCTCGTCGGAGCGGCTGGCCTCGATGCTGGCCGATCATGGGCTCGAACACGTCATCGCGGTGCGCGACTGGGCCGACGTGCAGAAGGCGCCCAGGGACCTGTACCTGCGCGGCGTCCTGCCGGTCGAACACGGCTTCGAGACCGACGACATCGCGGTCATCTCCGAGACCGACATCCTCGGCGACCGGTTGGCGCGGCCGAAGAAGAAGCGGCGCGCCTCGAACTTCCTCGCCGAGGCCTCGGCCCTGACCACCGGCGACCTGGTGGTCCACCTCGACCACGGCATCGGCCGCTACGAGGGGCTGAAAACGCTGGAGATCCAGGAGGCGCCGCACGACTGCCTCGAATTGCTCTACGCCGGCGACAGCAAGCTGTACCTGCCGGTCGAGAACATCGACCTGCTGACCCGCTACGGCTCGGAGGCCGAAGGCGTGCAACTGGACCGGCTGGGCGGGGCCGGCTGGCAGGCGCGCAAGGCCAAGGCCAAGCAGCGTCTGCGCGACATGGCCGAGGGCCTGATCGCCCTGGCGGCCAAGCGGTCGCTGCGCACCTCCGACGCCATCACCCCGCCGCAGGGACTGTTCGACGAATTCTGCGCCCGCTTCCCCTACGAGGAGACCGACGACCAGCTGGCCGCCATCGGCGACGTGCTGGAGGACCTCGGCAAGGGCACGCCGATGGACCGGCTGATCTGCGGCGATGTCGGCTTCGGCAAGACCGAGGTGGCGCTGCGCGCCGCCTTCGTGGTGGCGATGAGCGGCCAGCAGGTGGCCGTGGTCTGCCCGACCACGCTGCTGGCGCGGCAGCACTTCAAGACCTTCAGCGAGCGCTTCGCCGGCTGGCCGGTCAAGGTCCGCCACCTGTCGCGCATGGTGACGGCGAAGGACGCGGCCGAGACCCGCGCCGGGCTGAAGGACGGCAGCTTCGAGATCGTCGTCGGCACCCATGCGGTGCTGAGCGAACAGGTCGGGTTCAAGGATCTGGGCCTGGTGATCGTCGACGAGGAGCAGCACTTCGGCGTCAAGCACAAGGAGAAGCTGAAGAGCCTGCGCGCCGACGTGCATCTGCTGACCCTGACCGCCACCCCGATCCCCCGGACGCTGCAGATGGCGCTGTCGGGCATCCGCGAGATGTCGATCATCGCCACGCCGCCGGTCGATCGCCTGGCGGTGCGGACCTATGTCACGCCGTGGGACCCGGTGCTGGTGCGCGAGGCCCTGCTGCGCGAGAAATACCGCGGGGGACAGGCCTACTATGTCGTTCCGCGCCTGTCGGACCTGCCCGACATAGAGAAATTCCTGCGCGAGCAGGTGCCGGAGATCAAGTTCGTGGTCGGCCACGGCCAGATGTCGCCGACCCAGCTGGAAGACGTGATGAGCGCCTTCTACGACGGCGGCTACGACCTGCTGCTGTCGACCACCATCGTCGAGAGCGGCCTCGACGTGCCGACGGCCAACACCCTGATCGTGCACAAGGCGGACATGTTCGGCCTGGCCCAGTTGCACCAGATCCGCGGCCGCATCGGGCGGGCCAAGGCGCGGGCCTTCGCCTATCTGACCACGCCGCCGGACAAGCCGATGAGTCTGTCGGCCGAGCGGCGGCTGCAGGTGCTGCAGTCGCTGGACAACCTCGGCGCCGGATTCCAGCTGGCCAGCCATGACCTCGACCAGCGCGGCGGCGGCAACCTGCTGGGCGACGAGCAGTCGGGGCATATTCGCGAGGTCGGGGTCGAGCTGTACCAGCAGATGCTGGAGGACGCGGTGGCCGAATTGCGTCAGGCCGGCGAGGGCGGCGGCGTCGTCGACCGCGGCTGGTCGCCGGCCATCAACGTCGGGGCGGCGGTGCTGATTCCGGAAGACTACGTCCCGGACCTGAACGTGCGCCTGAGCCTGTACCGGCGCCTGTCCGACGCCGAGAACAACGAGACGCGCGAGGCCCTGGCGGCCGAGCTGATCGACCGCTTCGGGCCGCTGCCGGACGAGGCGAAGCAGCTGCTGCGCATCGTCGGGATCAAGGCCAACTGCAAGACCGCCTGCGTCGAGCGCATCGACGTGGGGCCCAAGGGCGCGGTGCTGACGCTGCGCAACAACGAGTTTCCGAACCCCGGCGGCCTGGTCGGGCTGATCCAGAAGAACCACGCCTTCTGGAAGATCCGCCCGGACCAGAAGATCGTCGTCAAGGGCGACTGGGACACGCCCGAGGACCGGCTGAAGGTGGCCGAACGCATCACCGCCGACCTGGCGCGGGTGGCCGGGGCGGGCTGAGATGGAAATCCGGGAGGCGACGGCGGCGGACTGGCCGGCGATCTGGCCGATCGTCCAGGCCGTGTGCCGCGCCGGTGAGACCTACACCTATCCCCGCGAGCCCGACGAGGCGTTCGGCCGGCGACTATGGATGATGGAGCCGCCGGGCGCGACGCTGGTCGCGGTCGAGGGCGGTCAGGTGCTGGGCACAGCCAAGACCGGACCGAACCAGATGGGGCCCGGCGCCCATATGGCGACGGCCAGCTTCATGGTGGCGGAGGACGCTCGCGGGCGCGGCGTCGGGCGGGCGCTCGGCGAGGCGGTCATCGCGCGGGCCCGCGCCGCCGGCTACCGCGCCATGCAGTTCAACGCCGTGGTGGAGAGCAACCACGCCGCCGTGCACCTGTGGAAGGCGCTGGGCTTCGAGATCATCGGCACCGTCCCGGAGGCCTTCGCCCATCCGGGCGGCGGCCTGGTCGGGCTGCATGTGATGCACCGCCGGCTCTGACCGGCCTAGCAGCCCGGCTGGGCGGTCTCGAAGCGTGCGTCCCACCATGCCTGCCAGCGCGCCTGCAGGTCGGCGAGGGCGGCGTCGTCGAAGCCATAGGTGGTCAGGGTCAGCATGACGAAGCCGCGCGGGTGCTTCTCCGAGGGCGGCTGGTCGACCACGACCAGCAGACCGTCACCCCAGGCGTCGACGGTGACGCCGGTCTGGTGGCGGGCGGTGAACCAGACCTCGCCGGCGGCTTCAGCCTCGGCGCCGAGCGGGCCAGACCACGGCTCGCCCGCGGCCGGGGCGGCGTCGAGGCCGAGAAGGCTGCGGCCGAGCCGTTCGGCGCGCGGCGGACCCGAGAAGAACAGGGTGCGGCGCGGCTTCAGCCCGTGGCGGGCGAAGGCGAAGGCCAGCTGCCAGGTGAAGGAGATCCAGCCCTCGATCATGCCGTCGAAGACATCGGACCAGTCGCCGGCGGGCGCGGAGCGCACCACCCGCACCACGCTGTGGTCGCCGCGGGCCTCGACCTCGTAGCGGTCGCTGACGCCCTCGAAGACGACGGTCCGCCTCGCCTCGTCGGCGCGGGCGTGGGTGACGAAGATGAAGTCGATCTCGTCCTTGAGGCTGTCGGCGTCCCAGCCGAACCATTCCCGGATCTTCGCCGGGTCGCGCAGGGCGGCCCAGACCGCATCGGCGGGGGCGGGGACGGTGACCTCGACGAGGACGTGATCTTCCATGGGCGGGTCGGCGGCTTGGGTCATCGGCTCAGTTCCTGACGGGCGAGGGGCGGGGCGTCGCCGGCCAGGCGGCGGCGGCGACTCGATAGCGGCGGCCCGAGGGGGCGGCGTATTTGCGGGCGAGGGCGGCGAAGGCCGCCGCGACCTCTTCGGTGAAGGCGTCGAAATCGGCCGGCGCGGCGAAGGTCACGTCGGCCTCGACGGTGAGGGTCAGCAGGCGGGAGCCTTCGGCGGCCGCGTCCTGACGCATGCGGGCGACGTCGCGGACGATGGTCGAGGCGGTCGAGACCAGGTGATCGGCCGCGTGGCGGTCCTGGGCGTCCACCGCGTCCGCGTCGGGCGGCGCCCGCATCAGGGCCGGGTCGATCACGTGATCGGCCGCGGCGATGAACAGCCGTTCGGTGAAACCGCGCTTGCGCCGTTCGCCGGCGGCCCGGACCAGGCCGGCGGCTTCGAGGGCGCGCAGGTGGTAGCCGATCTTCTGTCGCGGCATGCCGAGGCGCTCCGCCAGGCCTGCGGCCGACCCCGGCTCGCGCAGCGCCGCGAGGATGTCGCGGCGGATCGGCGCCAACGCCAGCAGGGCGGTGTCCAGATCGTCGAGCAGGGCGGTGGGGCGCGCCGTCATGGCCCGACCATCCATTAGACAAATAGATTTGTCAAATAGTCGAGGGAGCCGCCTGATCCGGGGCCCGGATATCGGCGGAGGCGCGCTCAAGCACGGCGGCGGGAGATTCCCCCGGGGCCACCTCGGCCACCCCGACCTCGAACTCCACGACGAAGGGCGAGCGGTCCGGTCCGGCGTCGAAGGCGGTGCAGCCGATGACCGCCGCGATGCGGTCGGCGGCGATGCGGGCGGCGGGTCCGCGCGTGGCCGGCAGGGCGAGGGCGAAGACGTCCGCCGACAGGCGCGCGGCGGTGTCCTCGGTGCGGATCAGGCGCGAGACCATGGCCCCGATCTGGGGCAGGGCGCGGTCCAGCCAGCCGTCCCGACGCGCCTCGGCCACGGCCGTGGTCTCGGAAACGCGCAGCACCACCACCGACAGCGGGCGGCGCCGCAGACGCGCGCCCTCGGCGACGCGGGCCAGGTGGCTGGCGAACAGTTCGGGGGTGAACAGGCCCGTCGCCGGGTCGGTCAGGCCGGAGCCGCGAGCGCTCTCCAGCGTCCGACGGATGGCGAGGTGGCGGCGATGGTGGCGGGCGAGGGCGACGATGCGATCGGCCGTCTCCTCCTCGGGCGTGTCCGCCGCGGCGACGTCGGCGAAGCCGCGGTTGTAGAGCTCCGACAGGTTGATCTCGCCGGAACCGCGCAGATAGAGCACCGCCGGGATGTGATAGAGCCGGGTGTTGCGCTTCATTCCCGAGGCGATCGAGAGGGCGGGGGCGTGATCCTCGGCGCCCCACAGGACGGCGGCGTCGAACGGCCGCTCGTGCAGATAGTCGAACGCCGTATACGGGGTCGGCGCCGCCACCACCTCGCAGCCGCGGGCGACGAGGGCGTTGGAGAGGGCGAGGAAATGCCGGTCGGGCTTCCCGGCGGCGAGAACGCGCAGGGGGCTGGGGTCGGCCTCGGGCAGGGTCAGCGGCTCGCCCCTCGCCGCGAAGGTCGCCTCGCGGAGGACGACCTCCTCCTCGGCGATGGCGGCGCGGACGAGGTTCTCGAGCCGGAGCGCCGCCTGGGCCGGATGCGGCGGAGCCGACATGACGATGTCGGCGGCGGCGGCGGGCCAGTCGACGGCCTCGCCGCCGATCGCCATGACTGGCAGTCGTCGCGGCGCGACCGTCTGGCGCAGGGCGGAGACGCCGTCGGCCGCCTCGGGCAGGCGGGCGTCGAGGATGACGGTCTCGAGCGGCCAGTCGATCAGGACCTGAACGGCGCCGGCGAGGGACCGCGCGGTGACGGTGCGCCAGCCGAGCGCGTCCAGCCCCTGGCACAGGGGCCCGATCAGGTCGTCATCAGGGGCGACGACCAGGATGCGCGGATCGGAAGTCACGGCGATGTCTCCGGCAGCCCCCCACCCGGGCCGCGATGTCATGGCGGCGGACCATACAGACGGCGGCCGCAGCGAGGCAACCGGGCGGGTGATCCTTTCCCCAGCCGCGAATTGGTTTAAAGGGAAGCCCATCCGGGGGCGGAACAGGACAAGGGCTTGCAGGCGAAAACGGATATCGAGGAGGCCGTGCGCTGGGCGGCGCCCGCGCTGTGGGGCCGGCTGTCGGCCAAGGCGTTCGCGCGCAGCTGGGGCCGGGACGTCATGCTCTATACGGGCGGGGTATCCTTTTTCGCCCTGCTTGCCGTCTTCCCCGCCATCGCCATCCTGATCGGCTTCTACAAGGCGGTGCTGTCGATCAGCCAGGTCGCCGAACAAGCCGCCGCCCTCGCCGACGTCATGCCCTATGCGGCGCGCGCCATCTTCCTGACCGAGATCGACCGGCTGGCCAACGCCTCGGCGCGCACGGTGTCGGCCCAGAGCGCCTTCGCCCTGATCATCGGCGGCTATGCGGCGCATCGTGGATTCAAGGCCTTGCTGGCAGGTCTTAACCTGATCCACGACGAGACCGAGCCGCACGGCTTCCTTAAATTCAACCTGCTGGCCTTCTTCGTGGCCCTGTTCGCCTTCGCCCTGTTCACGGTCGTCTCGGGCGCCGTGGTGACCTCGCGCCTGCTCCGCCACACGGGGGCGGACGAGGCCGGCGCCGTCGGCGCCGGCGGAGGCGGCGGACTGGCGCTTGTCGATCTGTGGCCGGCGCTCGGCCTCGCCGTCGGCCTGACCCTTCTCTACCGCTACGCCATGTCCCACCGCGACCGGGTCGAGTGGTTCCCGGCGATCACCGGCGGGATCATCGCCACCGTGCTGTCGACCATCTCGTCCTGGCTCTGCGCCATCTATGTCGAGCAGATCGCTCCGCTCGGCGCCACCTACGGCTCGGTGGGCGCCATCGTCGTGCTGCTGATCTGGCTGTCGTGGAACGTCAACGCCATCTTCTACGGCGGCGCCTTCGCCACCGAGATGGAAATCGTCCAGCGCTCGGCCGGCGCCCCGGATCTCGAATCCGAGGACCCGCTGCCGGAGTCCGTGGTCAGGCTGTCGGAGCGGCGGGCGTCTCGACCTCGATAGTCAGGAGGCCGTCGGCCTCCAGAATCGACACCACCCGGCCGCCGAGGCCGCCCATCAGATGCGGCACGTCGATCCGCGCCATCGGATCGGTGGTGAGCAGGGTCACGCGGCTGAGCGGCGGCGCATCCCGCAGGGCGCGCTGCAGGCGCAGGCTGGGGGTCGGGCAACGGTGGCCGCGCGCGTCGACGATCATGCCTGGATCCGGTCGATCAGCAGGCCGAGCGCGACCCTGACGCTCTCCAGCCGCACCGCCTCGCGCCCGATGTCGCCGAAGCGGCGTTCGATATGGATGAGACCGGCCGGGCCGGCGGCCGCGAAATGCACCAGGCCGACGGGCTTGGCGGGACTTCCGCCGCCGGGCCCGGCCACCCCCGTGACCGCCACCGCGACGTCGGCCTTCGACCGCGACAGCGCCCCTTCGGCCATGGCGCGGGCCACGGCTTCGGACACGGCGCCCTGAGCTTCGATCAGGTCCGCGGGGACGCCGAGCAGCTCCGCTTTCGCCGCGTTGCTGTAGGTGACGAATCCGCGCTCGACCACGGCCGACGAGCCCGCCACGGCGGTCAGGGAGCCCGAAACGAGGCCGCCGGTGCAGCTTTCGGCTGTGGCGACCATCAGCCGGCGCGCCGTTGCGGCTTCGACCACCTCCCGGGCGAGGCGTTCGATATCGTCGGGAAACATCAAGCGGGGCCTTCCGGAGCGGCGGCGAGTCATACAGGGTGGGCGACGCGCCCGAGGGCGTCAGCATACGGGGCGGGGATGAGCGACACCACTGCGGACTCCGGCGTCGCGGCGCGACCGGCCGACCGGCTGACCCCGTGGCTGTTCGCCCTGGCCATCTTCACCTCGGCCTCTCTGGTCTTCGTGGTCCAGCCGATGGTGACCAAGCTGGTGCTGCCCATGCTCGGCGGATCGCCGGCCGTGTGGAACACGGCCATGGTCTTCTTCCAGGCGGCGCTGCTGGCCGGCTACCTCTACGCCCACCTGTTGCAGCGCGTCGCCTCGATCCGGGCGCAGGTGCTGGTCCACCTCGGCCTGCTGCTGGCGGCGGCCCTGTTCCTGCCGCTGCACATCAACGGCTGGCTGGGCGACCCTGACCCGTCGGCGCCGATCGGCTGGCTTCTGGGCACCCTGGCGCTGTCCGTCGGGGCGCCGTTCGCGGTGCTGTCGGCGACCGCTCCCCTGCTGCAGGCGTGGTTCGCGCGGGTTCGGGCCGGTTATCCCGACGGCAAGAACCCCTATGTGCTGTACGCCGCCTCCAACCTGGGCAGCTTTCTGGCCCTGCTGTCCTATCCCTTCGTCATCGAGCCGCTGACCACCCTGTTCGGGCAGAGGGCGGGCTGGACGGGGGGCTATTGGGCCTTCCTGCTGATGGTCGCCGCCCTGGCCGTCGTGGTCTGGCGGCGGCGGCTGGACCGCGAGGCCGAGCCGGCGCAGCTGGCGGCCACCCCGCCGATCCCATGGCGCGACAAGGCCGTGCTGATCCTGCTGGCGGCGGCCCCGTCCAGCCTGATGCTGGGGGTCACGGCCCACCTGTCGACCGATGTCGCCTCGGCGCCCTTCCTTTGGGTCATCCCGCTGGCGCTGTACCTGCTGACCTTCGTCATCGCCTTCCAGACCCGGCCGTGGATTCCGTTGCCGCTCACCCTGGTCCTGCAGGGGGCGTTCGGCGCCGTGGTGGTGCTGATCGTCGCCTTCCGCACCCTCGACCTGCGCATCGCCTTCGTCATCCACATCGTCGCCTTCTTCCTCGCCGCCCTGATGTGCCACCAGACCCTGGCGCAGCGGCGGCCGCCGCCGGACCGGCTGACGGAGTTCTACCTGCTGCTGTCGGTCGGCGGGGTGGTCGGCGGGGCGTTCACGGCCCTGGTGGCGCCGGTGATCTTCAACGCCGTCTGGGAATATCCGCTGGTCCTCGTCCTCGTCGGGATGGCGCGGCCGTGGGATCGGCGGCCGCTCGCCGGCGACGAGCTGGGGGCGCTGGTCGCCGTCGGCGTGCTGACGGCGGCCTCGGCGGGCCTTTCGGCGTGGATGACGACGGACACGGCGGCGTGGGCGGCGCTGTGGCGCATCCTGCCGCTGTTCCCGCTGCAGACCCTGTGCATGCTGATCCTCGGCCCGGCCGTGGTGTGCGCCTTTCTGCTGCGCGACAGGGCCCGGGCCTTCACCGCCGCCCTGCTGATGATCGCGCTGGCGGCCCAGTTCATCACCCGCGGCTACGACGCAAGCTATTCCGAACGCAGCTTCTTCGGGGTCATGCGGGTGGCGCACCAGAATGACGAGGGCATGGGCGGCCGGGTCCACATCCTGACCCACGGCACCACCTGGCACGGCGCCCAGGCGCGCGACCCGCGCTACGACTGCCAGCCCGGCATGTACTACCACCCGCTGACGCCGATCGGGCAGTCGGCCGAGATCGTCCAGGCGCGCGGGCCGGCGCGGATCGGCGTGGTCGGCCAGGGGGCCGGGACGATGGCCGCCTACAAGCGGGCCGGGGACAGGCTGACCTTCTTCGAGATCGATCCCGCCGTCGACCGCATGTCGCGCGATCCCCGCTGGTTCACCTTCATCTCGGACTGCGCCGTGGGCGAGGTGGACACGGTGCTGGGCGACGCCCGGCTGACCCTCGCCGGCGAGTCCTCCGGGACCTACGACCTGCTGGTCATCGACGCCTTCTCGTCGGACGCGGTGCCGACCCATCTGCTGACGGTCGAGGCCATCGAAGGCTATCTGCGGCTGCTCAAGCCGGACGGGGTGGTGCTGCTGCACCTGTCGAATCGCAACCTCGAGATCGTCCTGCCGACCATTGCGGCGGCGAAGGCGCTGGGCCGGCCCGCGCTGCACGGCCTGTACGTCGAGGACAACAGCCTGCCGCAGATGGCCATCGCCTCGACCGAGGCCGTGATCATCTCGCCGACGGAGCGCGGCCTCGACGATTTCCGGGGCAAGCCCAACTGGAGCGAGGTTCCGGACACCCGCGTGCGGCCGTGGACGGACGACTACGTCAACCTGTTCGGGGCCCTGTGGCGGTCGTTCCGGCCGCCGCCCGAGCGGCCCTAGGCGGGCAGTTCGATCGTCGCAACGGCCTGGGCGGCCAGGCCCTCGCCGCGGCCGGTGAAGCCGAGGCCCTCCGTGGTCGTGGCCTTGACGCTGACCGCGTCGAGCGGCAGCGCCAGCAGGTCCGCGAGGCGCTGGCGCATGGCCTGGCGGTGCGGCTTCACCTTCGGCTGCTCGCAGATCAGGGTGACGTCGACATTGACCAGCCGTCCGCCGCGGGCGTGCAGCCGATCCACGGCGTGGGTCAGAAATCGGTCCGAGGCGGCGCCCTTCCACTGCGGATCGGTGGGCGGGAAGTGGTCGCCAATGTCGCCGTCCCCCATCGCGCCGAGGACGGCGTCGGTGAGGGCGTGCAGGCCGGCGTCCGCGTCGGAATGGCCGATCAGGGTCCGGTCGTGGGCGATCTCCACCCCGCACAGCCAGACCGAGTCTCCGGGCCCCCAGCGGTGCACGTCGAAGCCCGTGCCGACGCGGGTGCGGCGCGGGATCAGGGCCTCGGCCATGGCGAAATCCTCCGGGAAGGTCAGCTTCATCAGGCGCGGGTCGCCCTCGACCAGGCGGACCCGGCCGCCGGCGCGCTGCACCACGGTCGCCTCGTCGGTGGCGGTTTCGTCCGACGGCCAGGCGGCGTAGGCGTCGACCAGGGTCTTCAGGCGGAAGGCCTGCGGCGTCTGGGCCCGCCACAGGCCGTCGCGCTCGACCGCCGCGCCGACGAAGCCGTCCTCGTCGCGACGCAGGCTGTCGGCGACGGGCAGGGCGGGCAGGGCGCCGTCGGCGTCCTTAAGCCCCTCCAGACAGCGGGCGATCACGGACGTGTCCAGCAGGG
>JAEYUE010000088.1 GCA_023433655.1 Pseudomonadota bacterium
CGGCCTCGGGCGCGGCGGCGGCGCCGGACAGCCGGGTGCGTTCCCGCTGGAAAAGGCCGTCCGCGGAGGCGGCCAGGGGGCCGAGGGCCGCGACGGTGACCACGCCGAACAGGAAGGCGGCGCCGGCCGCGGGCAGGACAAATCGCCAGGCCGACAGCCCCGCCGCCCGCATGGCGATCAGTTCGCTGCGGCGGTTCAGGCTGACAAAGGCGGCGAGCGTGCCGAACAGGAAGACGAACGGCAGCAGCTGGATGATGACCTGCGGTGATTTCAGCAGCATCAGGCCGAGGATGCGGGCGCCGGAGAGGTCGACGTCGGAGCCCACGCCGCGCGAGATCTCGACGAAATCGATCAGCATGATGAGGGCGGCGATGACGCCCAGGGCGAGCGCCAGCGAGCGCGCCTGCTGGATCAGGACGTAGCGTTCGATACGGCCGAGCCGCAGCCAGGACGGGACGGCCCGGCTCATGCGAGCCTCCGCGTCATGCGCGCGAGCGCGGGCTTGATCCGGCCGCGGCGCGGCTTCAGCGCCCGGAACAGCAGGCGGAGGGCGATGGCCGTCCCTGCGATCGGCAACAGATACTGGAAGACGTTCAGCCAGCCGTTCCAGGCGCTGGCGGCGACAACGCCGTAGCCGACGATGCGGAGGATCAGAAAGGCGCCGGCGACCCGGGCGATGCGCAAGCTGTAGCCGGTACGACTGAACTGGCCGCCCAGAATGGCCGATAGCGCCATGGCCATGGCAAGCAGGGCGTAGAGCGGGGCGGAAAGTCGCGAATGGGCCTCGGCCCTCAACTCGCCGGCGGAGCCGACAAGCTCGAGATCCCGGGGGGAGGGATTCAGCAGCTGCGGCAGGTAGAGGTCGGACGGCTTGTAGCGGATGGAGTCCGTCACCTCGGAGTACTGGCCGAGGGGGACGTCCTGGCGCCCGAAGGAAAGGTGCTCCAGCACCCCGCGGCTGGAATAGCGCTGCCACGACCCGTCGATGAGCGTCAGGATCGGTTCACCGTCGATGCGCGAGAAGCGGGCTTCCGCAGCATCCCAGGTGGTCACGCGATCGTCTTCGGCCTGGTAGATGAAGATGTTCTTCAGCAGGCCGTTCTGTTCGATCTGCTGGACGTAAACGGTCAGCCCCTCGGGCCCCTGGACGAAGCGGCCTTCCTCGACCAGCAGGGCCGCGAGGTCGGTCCGGACGGCGAAGGCTTCGGCCCGCGCCTGGCGCTGGGCCCAGGGTTGTACGAGCGTGGTGATCAGGAGCGTGAGAAGGGCGGCGATCGCCGCGATCTGCACGGCCGGCCGAATCGCCGACCAGCGGGTGACCCCCGAGGCGAAGACGGCGGTCAGTTCCTGCTCGCGCTGCAGCCGGGTCAGAGCGACCAGGGCCCCGACGAACAGGCCGATCGGAATGATCACGGCCAGGAGTTGAGGCACGGCGAGGAGGGTCAGCTTGACCATGACCCAGACGCTCTGACCGCGTTCGACGATGACCTCGAGTTGATCGAGGCTCTGGCTCAGGATGCCGATTCCGGCCAGCGCAGCGCACGCACCGACGACGGGGCGGGCGATCTGGCGAAAAAGATAGCCTTGAATCAGCGTCATAAACGGAGGAAATCGCCCGTTGCAGGCGGCGGCCGGAACGCCTCTAATACACATCCCCGCGCATCGGCGACAGGCGCCCGCGCGACCCCTGTAAGCAAGACCGGGCCCGACAAACCCGGCTGGAGTAGCCCATGAAGATCGAGTTCGTCGCCTCCGCGAGCAAGGCCGAGGTTCTGGCCGTTCTGGTTCACGAAGGCCGCGTCCTGCACGGCAAGGGCGCCGAACTGGACGCCGCCACATCCGGAGCGCTCACCCGGGCCATGAACGCGAGCCGCTTCACTGGCGGTTCGAACAGCACCCTGCTGGTTGCTGCGCCTGCCGGGATCGAGGCGGACACCGTCGTCCTGACCGGGGCCGGGGAGGCCGCCAAGTTCGACGACCTGGCGCTGGAGAGCGCCGCCGGCGCCGCCTACCATGCGGTCAAGCTCTCGGGCGCCCGTACGCTGACGATCGACGCCCGGGCGCTTTCGGCCGACCAGGCGGCCCGCGCCGGCTTCGCCGCCCGTCTGGCCAGCTACCGGTTCCTGAAGTACCGGACCACCCTGAAGCCCGAGAAGACCCCCTCGATCGAGACCATTCAGGTGGCGGCGGCCGACGTGAAGGCCGCCGAGGCCGCCTACGGCCGTCTGGCGCCCGTCGCCGAGGCCGTCGAGTTCGCCCGGGATCTGGTCAGCGAGCCGGCCAACGTCCTGTACCCCGAGGAGTACGCCCGCCGCGTCAAGGCGCTGGAGAAGCTGGGCCTGGAGGTCGAGATTCTCGGCGAGAAAGAGCTCGAGAAGCTGGGCTTCCGCACCCTGCTGGCGGTGGGTCAGGGCAGCGTCCGGGAGAGCCAGGTCGCCATCATGAAGTGGAATGGCGGCAAGAAGGGCGAACAGCCGATCGCCTTCGTGGGCAAGGGCGTCTGCTTCGACACCGGCGGCATCTCCATCAAGCCGGCCGAAGGCATGGAGGAGATGAAGTGGGACATGGGCGGTTCCGCCGCCGTGGCCGGCCTGATGCACGCCCTCGCGGGGCGCAAGGCGAAGGTGAACGCCGTCGGCGTCATCGGCCTGGTCGAGAACATGCCGGACGGCGCGGCGCAGCGCCCGGGCGACGTGGTCATGTCGCTGTCGGGCCAGTCGGTCGAGGTGTTGAACACCGACGCCGAAGGCCGCCTCGTGCTCGCCGACTGCCTCTGGTACACCCAGGAGCGCTTCAAGCCGAAATTCATGCTGGATCTGGCCACCCTGACGGGCGCCATGATCGTCGCCCTGGGCCTGGAGTACGCCGGAGTGTTCTCGAACTCCGACGAACTGGCCAACAACTTCCTGGCGGCCGCGCCCAAGGTCGGCGAGAACGCCTGGCGGATGCCGATCCCGGCCGCCTACGAGCGCCACATCGACAGCCCGATCGCCGACGTGAAGAACACCGGCAACGGTCGCGCCGGAGGTTCGATCACCGCCGCCCTGTTCCTGCAGCGCTTCACCAACGGGGTTCCGTGGGCGCACATCGACATCGCCCCGACGGCGTGGATCAAGGACAGCAAGAACCCGACGGTGCCGGACGGCGCCGTGGGCTGGGGCGTGCGCACCCTCGACCGGATGGTGGCGGACTCCTACGAGGCCTGAGCCTTTCCTCGATGATCGGATGACGGCCGGCGGGGCCTGCTCCGCCGGCCGTTCCTCATCTGATGCCCGCCTTGGTGGTCGCTCGTGGAGGCGACCCGGCGGAAGGGGGTCAGCCGCAGCTGAGCCTGACCACCTTCTGGCTGTCCGGGTCGATCTCGATGTTGAGGCGATCGGGGCGCAGGTCCTGGGTGACCGGCTGACCCGTCTCGAACACACGCCAGTCGGCCCCGGGGGGCGGCGGGGGCAGGTCCGAGCGGGCCCGACCGATCCAGTCCTGGCGTTCCGCCGCGCCGCAGTCGTCGGCTGGAGCGGCGGGCGCGTCC
>JAEYUE010000101.1 GCA_023433655.1 Pseudomonadota bacterium
GCGGTAGATCGTGCCGTCGGTGGTGCTGCTGACGTAGAAGTCGTCGCCGTGCGTGGCGATGCCCTCGGGGTACACGTCGTCGGCCGCGGGTCCGGCGGGGTCCAGCAGGTACGTCGTCGGGCGGTGCACGCCACCGGGGTGGCCCGGTCCGTGGGGGCCGGGCCCGTGCGCGGACGCCGGGACGGCGACGAGCATCGTGAGCACGACGGCGGTGGCGAGGGAGGTCGTCAGGCTGGATCGCATCGGTGCACCCCTGCGGCGGGGTCGGGCGTCTCGCCGGGCGTGGGCCCCCCGCCGTCGCCCCCGGGAGTGCGCGGTCGATTCGGACGAACCGGCGCGACGTTCACTGTAGGGACGGGTCGCGGCCCGGTCCAGACCCGTCCGGCGTCCAGCGACCAGCCCGAGTCGTCGGCCGGGCTAGAGGCTCGTCGCCGTCCGGACGAGCCCGGCGACCGCCTGGGACCGGCTGTGCGGGGGCCACGCGATGACCGTCGTGACCCGGGGGGCGTCGAGGACGGGGACGGCGACGACGCCCTCGGTCACGATGACCCGGCCGGACTCGGGCACGATCGCGCACGCGCGCCCGAGGCCGATGAGCTGGAGCAGCTGGGCCTGGTCGTGCGCCTGCGGCCCGGGACCGGCGAGGTAGGTGCCGTCGGGCTCGGGCCAGCGTGGCAGGGGGAGGCCGGGCAGGTCGGTGACGTCGGCGACGACGACGTGCGGCCGTGCGGCGAGCGGGTGCCCGGCGGGCAGCAGCGCGACCTGCCCCTCGGTGTGCAGCTCCTCGGTGTCGAAGCCGGCGACGTCGTCGAACGGCAGGTGCAGGAGCGCGACGTCGGCGCGGCCGTCGCGCAGCACGCGGGACTGCTCGCCGATGCCGCTGAGCAGCACCTCGACGGGGACGGAGTCGGGCTCCGCGGCGTACGCGTCGAGCAGCTTGGCGAGCAGCTCGGTGGACGCGCCGGCCTTGGTGGCGAGCACCACGGCGGCCTGTCCGGGAGTCGCGCGGGCGGCGCGCCGGGTGCGCCGCTCGGCCGCCTCGACCGCGTCGAGCACGGCACGTGCCTCGCGCAGGAGCGTCTCGCCGGCCTGCGTGATCGCGACCGCGCGGCTGGTCCGCTCGAACAGCTCGACTCCGAGGCGTCGCTCGAGCCGGCTGATCGCGCGGGACAGCGGGGGTTGGGCGATGCCGAGCCGCGTGGCCGCTCGGCCGAAGTGCAGCTCCTCGGCGACGGCGACGAAGTACCGCAGCTCCCGCGTCTCCATCCTCCGAGCCTAACCACGCCGCGCCCGATCGATACCTGCCGGGTATCGGTCGCACCGAGTCGGTATTGGACCCCCCGCCCGGCGGGCCCGCAGGATCGAGGGCATGACACAGAAGACGACGGCGCTGGTCACGGGCGCGAACAAGGGCATCGGGTACGAGATCGCGGCGGGCCTCGGCGCGCTCGGGTGGCGGGTCGGGGTCGGTGCGCGCGACGCGCAGCACCGCGACGAGGCCGTCGCGCGGCTCCGCGAGGCGGGGGTCGACGCGTTCGGCGTCCCGCTCGACGTCACCGACGACGAGAGCGTCGCGGCCGCCGCCGCGCTGCTCGAGGACCAGGAGGGCCGCCTCGACGTGCTGGTCAACAACGCCGGGATCGTCGGTGGGGTGCCGCAGACGCCGACCACGGTCGCGCCGGAGACGATCCGGACGGCGGTCGAGACCAACGTCATCGGCGTCGTCCGGGTCACCAACGCGATGCTGCCGCTGCTGCGCCGCTCGCCCTCGCCGCGCGTCGTGCAGATGTCGAGCAGCGTGGGGTCGCTGACGTTGCAGACGACCCCGGGCGCCGACACCGGCCCGATCTCCGCCGCCTACTCCGTGTCGAAGACGTTCCTCAACGCGGTCGTCGTCCAGTACGCCAAGGAGCTCGCGGGCACGAACATCCTCATGAACGCGGCCTGCCCGGGCTTCGTGGCGACCGACCTCAACGGGTTCCGCGGGACACGCACGCCGCAGCAGGGCGCGCAGGTCGCGATCCAGCTCGCGACCCTGCCCGACGACGGCCCGACGGGCGGGTTCTTCAGCGACTCGGGCCCGATCCCCTGGTGAGGAGGGGCCCGCGATCGCACGGGCGCGGGTGCGGACCGGCAGGAACCGCCACGGATCGCCCCGCGCCGGCGCTACCCTGACGCGTGCCCCCGACCGTCTGCCGCACCGTCGTCGTGCTCGCCGTCGCGCTCGTGGCGGCCGCGGCGGGCGGGTGCGCCGACGACGAGTCCCGGGGGCGCGACGCCGCGCGGTCCACGCTCGAGACGCTGCTCGACCGGTCCGGGACCGAGGGCGACGAGATCGCGGAGATCGCCGCGGACGTCGTGGAGGCGGCGCGCGGGACCGGCGTCGTGATGGTGGGGGTCGAGCACGAGGAGTCGGCGGGCGGGTACGGCTCGCCGATCGGGTCGGTCACGCTCGGGATCACGGTCCCCGAGGTCGTCGTGGAGCAGGACTGGCAGCAGACCCGGCACGAGCAGGACCCCGGGCCGTACTGCTTCGAGGTGACGTTCCACCGCCGCGGTGTGCTCGACACCCGCGGGGTGGACTGCCCCGACGGCGGGCTCGTCGCGGTGCCCGTCCCGCCCGCGCGGCTGCCGCGCGTCGCCGTCAACGCGCACGACGCCGTGTGGTCGGTGCTCGAGGAGATGCCGGCCGAGCCCCCCGCACCGGACCGCGTGGTCGCGGACGTCACCGCCCGGCTCGAGCCGCACGCCAACGGCGTGACGCCGCTGGCCGAGGTCACGGCGGCGGTCCAGGACGGGTCGGTCGCGGTCGCGACGGGCGACGGGGACGAGTGCGTGCTCGTGGCGCGCGGCCCGGACGGCGTGGTGCGGGACGTGCACGTGCCGGGGGTCTACCTGCAGCCGGGCGAGCTGGGCTGCGTCGCGGGCACGGCGTTCGCGGACCTGCGACCGCCCCACTGACGCGGTGGGCCGCCGATCCGCGCGTCAGGCGCGCCGTCGGCGCTCGGCCAGGACCCGCAGCGCCACGACCGCCGTCAGCAGGCGGGGGGACAGCAGCAGGATCCCGAGGACGAGCGCCTCGTAGAACGCCCACGTGGTGGGGCCCGCGGTGACGAGCGAGTCGCGCATCCACACCAGCAGGTGCCACGTCGACGGCAGGAACAGCACGACGAGGAACCATGCCGCGAGGAGCATCCCGCCCAGGTGCACGAACCGGTACCAGCGCGCGACCGCGAGGTCCCGCGGGGAGGTGGCGGCGAGCGTCGCGCGCTCGTCGGGCGTCAGGCGCCGGGCGGTGCGCCGCAGGAGCAGACGCGTGGTGCGCTGCAGGTGGGTGCAGCCGAGCAGCGCTGTCATCACCGCGTACACGTCGCTGCGCAGGAACACGAAGAACTGCACGACGATCGCGGACACCTCGACGAGCGCGAGCGCGGCGAGCAGGGCGTCCGGGCCGAGGCCGGCGGCGCGCAGCGTGAGCACCACGGCCAGGACCACGGTGTCGAACGCCATGCCCGCGAGCAGCGGCCCGACGCGTCGCCGCGGCGGCAGCGCCCACAGCCCGGTGAGGTTCGTCTCGAACGTCAGGAAGTACAGGCGGCGCGTGATGCGCAGCCGCGCGGGGACGCCGAGCGCGGCGGCGGCCATGACGTGCGCGAGCTCGTGCAGCCCGGCGAGCACGTAGGTGATGAGCGTGAGCGCGGCGAGGCTGCGCGCGGGCGTGCCGAGGAAGAACACGTCGAGCGCATCAGGACGCACGTCCGGGACGACGACGAGCAGGCCGACGACGACGACCGCACCGAGCCCCGCGAGCGCCGCGCCCCACCGGGAGAACAGCCACCGGGCC
>JAEYUE010000290.1 GCA_023433655.1 Pseudomonadota bacterium
GTCCCACAGCGCGTGGGGGTCCATCACCTCGACGCGCAGCGCCGGGCGCAGGCCGGCCTCGGTCGCGCTGCGGGCGGGGGCCCGTGCGGCGGGCGGCGCCTCGCGCCCGTCGAGCGGAATGTCGGCGACGGCGCGGGCCATGTTCTCGAACCGGTTGGGGTCCGCCTCGACCAGGCCGCAGGCCGACAGGGTCGCGGCGGCGAGGCAGGCCAGCACTGGACGGACAAGGAGGCGCGGCGTCATAAGCGGCACACTGCCACGCCGGGCTTTGAAGCACGGTTCACAAGCACGCTTAAGGCGAAGGGTTAATCCGTTCACCATGCCCGAGACCCCTGACCTTCCGATCGTCCGGACCATCGCGGCCCTGCGTCAGACGATAAGCGGCTGGAAGCGCCAGGGGTTCACCGTCGGCTTCGTGCCGACCATGGGGGCGTTGCACGAGGGCCACCTGGCGCTGGTGCAGGAGGCCGGGCGGCGGGCGGACCGGGTGGTGGCCAGCGTCTTCGTCAATCCCACGCAGTTCGCGGCCCATGAGGACCTCGGGACCTATCCGCGCCAGGAGGCGCGCGATGCCGAGCTGCTGGCCGGCGCGGGCTGCGCCCTGATGTACGCCCCGGCGGTCGAGGAGATGTACCCGCCGGACGCCAGCACCACGATCTCGGTCGGGGCGCCGGCAGAGGGGCTGGAGGGGGACTTCCGGCCGCAGATGTTCGGGGGCGTCGCCCTGGTGGTGGCCAAGCTGTTCAACCAGGTGCAGCCGGACGTGGCCGTGTTCGGCGAGAAGGACTTCCAGCAACTGGCCGTCATCCGGCGGCTGGTCCGCGATCTGGACATTCCGGTGCAGATCGTTGGTTCGCCGACGGTGCGGGACGGGCACGGCCTGGCCCTGTCGTCGCGCAACGCCTACCTGTCCGAGGACGAACTGGCGGTGGCCCGGCGGCTGAACGGCGTGCTGGCCGAGGCAGGCGCCCGGGCGGCGAACGGGGCCCCCCTGCCCGCGGTCGAGGCGGAAGCGCGGGACTCCCTGCTGGCGGCCGGCTTCAGCCACGTCGATTATGTCGCGGTGCGCCGGGCCGGGGATCTGGGCGTGTTCGAGGGCGGCGTCGCGGACGGTCCCGCCCGGGTGCTGGCCGCGGCCTGGCTGGGGCGGACGCGGCTGATCGACAATATGGCCGTCTAGCCGATCGCCCCCACGCAGCCCTCCGGCCCGCCGAGCGGCAGGAGGGCGTCGGTGAGGCTCAGGGTCCAGCCGTGGTGGGTGTCGAGGCCGCGGCGGCGGAGACCGGCGCCGTCGCCCGCGTCGCCGCCGGCGGTGACCAGCACGCGCCGGCCCTGCGGCAGGGCGGCGGGGTCGATGCAGCCCACCGCCAGCGCGGTCGGGGTCTCTCCGCCGAAGCCGTCGAAGACGCTGAGCATGGACCATTCGCGGCGCAGGCCGGTCCACCACGGATCGCCGGCGTTGACGGCGAGGACGGCCACCCCCCTGCCCTCGGCCGCCCAGGCGAGCGCGGCCCGGGGGTCGGGGACGGCCCTCATGTCGGCGGCGGCGCCGAAGCGCAGGCGGGCGCCGTCGAAGGCGCGGGTCGGCTCCACCGGTGACCAGACGCGGACCTGCAGCCGGCCCTGACGGGCGAGGCCCCAGCCGACGATCTCGCGCCACAGGGCCGAGACGGCCTCGGCATTGTCGGGTCGGGCCTGGGCGAGGACGCGGTCGAGCACAGTCTGCTCCCGGTCGGGGCGCAGCTTCACGTGCGGGCCGGCGGGGGCGTCCTTGGCCTTGCCGACGCGGGCGGCGAGGGCGAGGCGGCGCTCGAAGAGGGCGAGGAGCTGGTCGTCGAGGACGTCGATCTCGTGGCGCAGGGCGGCGAGCGCCATCTGTTCGGGCGAGACGTCGAGGGGGGCGGGCCAGACTTGCTGGAGGGAGGCGTGGGACACGGGCGGGGACTTCCGGATTTCGATACGGCGAGGAGGGTTTGCGGGCCGCCGCTCCGTCGCGGAGCGGTCGCCGGCGAGGCCGTCAGGTCAGCGCGCCCGAGGCCTCAGCCGGCGTATCGAAAGCCGTAGAAATACAGGTCCGCCGCGGCGGAGACGCCGGCGAATGCAGTCGCAGCGAGGGCTGGCGAACGGACCATGGGACTTATTGGGCGCACGGATCGTGCGCGGTCAAGCCGGTCAGGCGCTGAGCAGGACAAAGCGCGTGCGGTTGTCGGCCGAATCCTGGATGTCGTTGCGCAGAATCGACAGGTCGTAGACCTCGGCGGCGCGCACCGGGGCCACCGCGGCGCGGGTCGGGTCGGCGGCCTCGGCCACGGCGCGGGCGGCCCCGGCGGTGGCGAAGGCCTCGACCGGCTCGATCCCGAGCCCGGCCAGGGCGCCGACGCACTGGTCGAGCGCGGCCGGGTGGCTTTCAGCCGTGCGGACGTCGCCCAGCCGGGCGCCGCGCGGGGCCATCAGGGCCAGACGGATCGGCCGCCAGACCTCGGAGACCACGGTCAGGCCGGAGGAAGCCACGAGGGTGGCGGCGGGCTCGATGCGGCCGATGGTCGAATTCTCGACCGGGATCAGGGCGCAGCCGACCTCGCCCGCCCTGAGGGCCGCCAGTGCGGCCTCAAAGGTGTCGCAGGCGACCGGCTGGTCCCACGGGCGGAGATCGAGGCAGGCTTCGTGGCTGAAGGCGCCCGGCGCGCCCTGGTAGGCGCACTTGCCCGGCGGCTCGTCGCCCTCGGGGCGGCCGACGCCCTGCATGCTCAAGCCGCCTCGGAACGGGCCCGGCGCCCCGCCTTGAGGCGTTCGGCGACGAGGAAGGCCAGCTCCAGCGCCTGGTCGGCGTTGAGGCGGGGATCACAGTGGGTGTGGTAGCGGCTGGACAGGTCGTCCTCGGTCAGGGCCTGGGCGCCGCCGAGGCATTCGGTGACGTTCTGGCCGGTCATCTCGAGGTGGACGCCGCCGGGGTGGACGCCCTCGGCCTCGGCGACGTCGATAAAGCCGCGCACCTCGGAGAGGATGCGTTCGAACGGGCGGGTCTTGTAACCGTTGCCGGCTTTCAGGGTGTTGCCGTGCATCGGGTCGATGGACCAGACCACGCGGCGGCCCGCGGCCTTCACCGCCCGCATCAGGCGCGGCAGGCGGTCGCCGACCTTGTCCGCCCCGAAGCGGCCGATCAGGGTCAGACGACCGGGGGTGTTGTCGGGGTTGAGCACATCGATCAGGGCCAGCAGCTCGTCCGGCTCCAGGGTCGGGCCGCACTTGACGCCGACCGGATTGCGGATGCCCCGGGCGAATTCGACGTGGGCGCCGTCCAGCTGGCGGGTGCGTTCGCCGATCCAGACCATGTGGGCCGAGGTGTCGAACCATTCGCCGGTTGCGCCGTCGAGCCGGGTCAGGGCGCTCTCGAGGTTGAGCAGCAGCGCCTCGTGCGAGGTGAACACCTCGACGCGCGACAGGTCCGGGTGGCTCTCGGGCGTGACGCCGACGGCCTCCATGAAGGCCAGGGCCTCGGTGATCTTGTCGGCCAGGTCGCGGTATTTGTGGCCGTAGGCGCTGTCGGCGGCGAAGCCCATGGTCCAGCGGTGGATGTTGTAGAGGTCGGCGTAGCCGCCGCCGGCGAAGGCGCGCAGCAGGTTGAGGGTCGAGGCCGACTGGTGGTAGGCGCGGATCAGCCGCTGCGGGTCGGGGACCCGCTCGTCCGGCGTGAAGCCCATGCCGTTGATGATGTCGCCGCGGTAGCTGGGCAGGGTCTGGTCGTCGATCGTCTCCAGCGAGGACGAGCGCGGCTTGGCGAACTGGCCGGCGATGCGGCCGACCTTCACCACCGGCTTGCGGCCGGCGAAAGTCAGGACCACGGCCATCTGCAGGATCAGCCGGAAGGTGTCGCGAATGTTGTCGGTCGAGAACTCCTTGAAGCTCTCGGCGCAATCGCCGCCCTGGAGCAGGAAGGCCTCGCCGGCCTCGACCTGGGCCAGGCGGGCGGTGAGGTTGCGGGACTCGCCGGCGAAGACCAGCGGCGGCATGGCGCGCAGCTCGTCCTCGACGCGCTGCAGGGCGGCCATGTCCGGATAGTCCGTCGGCATCTGCACGACGGGTTTGGTTCTCCAGCTCTCGGGCGTCCAGCGGGCGGTCATGGCGGCAAGATAGGCGGCGGCGGGTTCGCGGACAATGAATCTGGTGACGCAGGCGGCGGGCGGCCGGAGGCGCCGCTTCGGGGAAGCGGGTGGGGAGGGTGCGGGACAGCCG
>JAEYUE010000144.1 GCA_023433655.1 Pseudomonadota bacterium
GGGATCAGGACCAACGTCACCCTGTGCTTCTCCGCCGCCCAGGCCATGCTCGCCGCCAAGGCCGGCGCCACCTTCATCTCGCCCTTCGTCGGCCGGCTCGAGGACCACGGCGCCGACGGCGTGGCCCTGCTGGAGGAGATCCGCACCCTCTACGACATCCATGGCTTCGAGACCGAGGTGCTGGCCGCCAGCCTGCGCAACCCCTCCCACGTCTCCGCCGCCGCCCTCGCCGGTGCCGACGCCGCGACCCTTCCGGCCGACGTTTTCAAGGCCCTGGTCAAGCACCCGTTAACCGACAAGGGGCTTGATGCCTTCCTGGCGGACTGGGGCAAGACCGGTCAGTCCATCCTGTAAAGTCGCCTCGGGGAGAGGTCTTCGTGAGCGCATCGCCTGACCTCTCCGCCGACGCCCCGGCCGAGCCGCACTGGCCGGAAATCCGGGCCTGGCTGCAGGCCCACCCCCAGACTCTGCTCGACGACCGCTCGCTGCTGGAGGAGATCGGGCTGAAGCCGCACGGGCGCAACGTGGTCGAGTTCGGCCGCGCCGCCCTGACCCGGCTGGAGGCGGCGGCCGAGCGCGAGGCCGACGCCCGCAAGCGCATCGAGGCCGTCGCCCGCGCCAATTTCGCCGCCCAGACCCAGACCCACGTCGCCGCCCTCGACCTGATGGAGGCGCGCAACCTCTCCGACCTCGCCCGCCGTCTCGATGCGGTCGCCCAGGGCCGCTTCGGCCTGGCCGGCGCCGCGGTCGCGCTGGAGAAGCCGGGCTCGGCGCCGTTCGGCTGGAAGGCCCTGGAGGCCGGCCGGGTCGACAAGCTGCTGGGCGAGCACGGTCTGACCTGGCTCGGCCCGAACTTTGACGGGCTCGGCCTGTTCGGGGCCGCCGCGGACGAGGTCAGGTCGGTGGCCCTGATCCGCATGTCCCCGGCCTTCCCGGGCGTCGATCCGGGCCGGGCCGCCCTCTGCGCCTTCGGCTCGGCGGAGGAGGACGGCTTCACCCCCAACATGGGCTGCGAACTGGTCGCCTTCATCGCCCGGGTGGTCGAGCGCACGGCCGAACGATGGCCGCTGCTCAGCTGACCGCCGACGAGGCCCTGGCGGCCTGGCTGGAGCACCTCGCCCACGAGCGCCGGCTGTCGCCGCGCACCCTGGAGGCCTACGGCCACATCGGGCGGCTCTATCTCGCCTTCCTCGCCCGGCACCGGGGCGAGGCGCTGCGCCTGGCCGACCTGGGGACGGTCGGCGCCGCCGAGATCCGCGCCCATCTGGCCGAGCGTCGCTCGGGCGATCGGCCGCTGTCGGCCCGCTCGATCAGCCAGACCCTGTCGGCGATCCGCACCTTCCACGCCTTCCTCGACCGGCGCCTGGACACCCCTGCCCCGCAGCTGGCCCTGGTCCGCGGGCCGAGGGTCAAGGCCTCCCTGCCGCGCCCGGTCAGCGAGGACCAGGCCCGAGGACTCCTGCAGGAGACGGAGGCCGACCCCGACGCCGAGCCGTGGGAGGCTGCGCGCGACCGGGCGGTGCTGACCCTGCTCTACGGGTGCGGCCTGCGGATTTCGGAAGGCCTGTCCCTGACCCGCGCCGATGTCCCCCTGCCCGAGGCCCTGCGCATCACCGGCAAGGGCGGCAGGACCCGGCTGGCCCCCGTGCTGCCGGCGGTGCGGGAAGCCGTGGACGCCTATCTGGCCCGATTGCCGTTCCCGCTGGCGCCTGACGACGCCCTGTTCCGGGCGCGACGGGGCGGGCCGCTGGGGCCGCGCCAGGTGCAGGCGGCGGTGCAGAGGCTGAGGGGACGACTGGGCCTGCCCGCCAGCGCGACGCCGCACGCCCTGCGCCACAGCTTCGCCACCCACCTGCTGGGCGCCGGGGCCGACCTGCGCTCGATCCAGGAGTTGCTGGGCCACGCCAGGCTGTCGACAACCCAGAAATACACCGCCGTCGACGCCGCCCGGCTGCTCGACGCCTACGCCTCGGCCCACCCGCGGGCCTAGCCCCGGAAAAACGAGTCGGCAGTGTCGACACGGTCGACATCGGGGGGAGCGGAAGGCTCCGAAAAACGAGTCGACAGAGTCGACAGAAACGACATGCCGCCCGGGGAATTTCAGGGACTTGGCGGTTCAGCCATGTCGACTCCGCGGCGCAGACGCTGGGGAAAAGAGAGGATTCAGTTGTCAAAGACCCGCGCGACCGGGGACGGACGCGCGGGCCATTATGGAGCCGCTGTCTCCTCAGGCGCGCAGATCGGCTCGAGAAATTTCCAAAGCCCTGAAAACAGGCCTGTTTGCCCGCGCTATCGGACCGGAATTCCCGGAAAGGCCAGCACAGCGCGGCTTCAGGCCTGCATGGTCCAGCCCTCGACGCCCATGGCCGCCTGTTTGACGGCTTCGGAGCGGGTCGGGTGCGGGTGGCAGATGCGGGCGATGTCCTCGCTGGAGCCGCCGAAGGCCATGGCCACGCAGGCCTCGCCGATCAGCTCGCCGGCCTGGGGGCCGTAGATGTGCACGCCAAGGATGCGGTCGGTGGCGGCGTCGGCCAGCACCTTCACGAAGCCCTCGGTCTCGTGGTTGATCTTGGCCCGGCTGTTGGCCGTGAACGGGAATTTGCCCTTCCGGAAAGCCACGCCCGCCTCCTTGAGCTGCTCCTCGGTCTTGCCGACCCAGGCCACCTCGGGGCTGGTGTAGATGACGCTGGGGACCAGGTCGTAGTCGACGTGGCCCGCCTTGCCGGCGATGTATTCGATCACCGCCACGGCGTCCTCCTCGGCCTTGTGCGCCAGCATCGGGCCGTGGGTGACGTCGCCGATGACCCAGACGCCGTCCTTGCCGGTCTTCAGGTGATCGTTGGCGAGGAAGCCGCGCCTGTCGGTCTCAATGCCGAGCGTCTCGAGCCCCAAGCCTTCGGTGTAGGGACGGCGGCCGATGGCGACCAGCACCACGTCGCCCGCAAGCGTCTCGGCCGCGCCGCCGGCCGCGGGCTCGACGGTCAGCTCGACGCCGTCCTTGCCGACCTTCGCGCCGGTGACCTTCGTCCCCATCTTGAACGTCATGCCTTGCTTGGTCAGGCCGCGCTGGAAGGCGGTGGCGACCTCGCCGTCCATGCCGGCCCCGACCTTGTCGAGGAACTCCACCACGGTCACCTCGGCGCCCAGGCGGCGCCAGACCGAGCCGAGCTCGAGGCCGATCACGCCCGCGCCGATGACGATCAGCTTCTTCGGCACCGCCGGCAGCGACAGGGCGCCGGTGGAGTCGATGATTCTCCCCTCGACGAAGTCGACGCCCGGCAGCGGGGTCGGCTCGGAGCCGGTGGCGATGACGATGTGCTTCGCCGACAGGCCGGTCTTCGAGCCGTCGGCGGCCGTAACCTCGACCGCGCCAGGACCGGTGATGCGGCCCCTGCCCTTCACCCAGTCGACCTTGTTCTTCTTGAACAGGAACTCGATGCCCTTGGTCAGCTGGGCGACGCTGTCGGCCTTCTGGGCCATCATCTGCTGCAGGTTCAGTTTGGGGGCGCCGATCTCGATGCCGAGGCCGGCGAACTCCTTGCCCGCCGCCTCGAACAGTTCGGAGGCGTGCAGCAGGGCCTTCGAGGGCATGCAGCCGACGTTCAGGCAGGTGCCGCCGAGGGTGTCACGCATCTCGATGCAGGCGGCCTTCAGCCCCAGCTGGCCGGCGCGGATGGCGGCGTTGTAACCGCCCGGCCCGCCGCCGATGATGACGACATCGTAGGAAGCGGCTTCGGCCATGGGGTCTCTCGTTCAATGGGCGCGGGGGAGCGCGCGGAACCTAGCGGCGCGCCGGGGCGCGTCAACCGTCGCCACCCATATAGGGACGTCTTGCCGCCCTAATAGGCGAACTGGCCCGGCGTGCGCCGCCGACGAATTCGCCGGCCGGCGATCATGACCAGCACGCCCAGCACCCCGAGGGCGCCCAGCGTCAGCCAGACGGGATCGACCGGCAGGGCGGAAACCGCCTCCGGCGCCGCCATGGTCGCCGGCCCCGACCGGGCGGCCTCGCCCCCGCCCTGGTCGAGCGCCAGCCGCAGGCCGGCGTCGGCGAGGAAGGCGAGGAAATAGGCCACGGCGGCCTTCGGACTGCCCGCGCCGAGCATCAGGGCGGAGATCAGATACAGGCCGATGGCGCCGGCCCACAGGGCCCAGGCCGGCAGGAAGCCGAACAGTTCGCCGCCCGCCTGCGCCTCGGCGCCGGCGCGCAGCGTCGCCTCGCCAGCGCCGGAGCCTTCGATGAAGGGCGACAGGAACGGCCAGGCCAGCCAGCCGGCGTAGGCCAGAACCGCGGCCACCACGACGAACCGCAAAAGCTTCATCACAAACCCTCCCACAGGCCGTTAACCATTCTACACCGCTGCGCCGGCGGCGCCAGCGGCGACGCTCAGGCCGCGGCGGGAAGGGTGATGGAGACCTCGGCGCCCTGCCCCGGGCTGCTGTCGATCGACAGCACGCCACCGGACTGACGGGCGAAGGCGTAGGCCTGCGACAGGCCGAGGCCGGCCGCCCCCTCGCGGGTGGTGAAGAAGGGCTCGACCGCCCGGGCCGCCATGTCGCGATCCATTCCCGGGCCGCTGTCGCGGATGCTCAGGCGGAGGCCGCCCTCGAGCAGGGTTTCAAGGCGGACGGCGACCGATCCCTGACCGCCGACGGCCTCCACCGCGTTCCGGGTCAGGGCCCTGACCGCGCCCGCGAACGACACCGGATCGATGCGCGCCGGCGCGGCCTCGGCTGGCGCCTCGATCATCAGGTCCACGCCCGGACCGGCGAGTTCGCGCAATCGGCTCTCCATGCCGCGCAGGAGCACGCCGGCGTCGACCTCGCGCAGCACCGGCTCGTCGTCGCCCTGCGAGAAGGCGGTCAGCCGGCGGGTCAGCAATTCGCCCTTGCGTCCGGCGGCCAGCGCGGCCTCGCCGATGCGCCGGACCCGGGCCGGATCGTCGGCCTGGCGCAGCATCATGTCGAGCGCCCCGGTCATGACGCCGAGCATGGCGTTGAAGTCGTGGGCGAGACCCCCGGTGAGGCGACCGACGCTCTCCATCCGCCGCCCACCCTGAAGCTCGGCCTCGGCCTCGGCGCGGATGCGGTCGGCGGCGGCCCGGGCCTCCTGGGC
>JAEYUE010000256.1 GCA_023433655.1 Pseudomonadota bacterium
CCCCGGCATCCCGCCCGACATCCTGCCGCGCCTCGGCGAGCCCTATGTGACCCGCCGGCCGCCGGTCCGCTCCAGCAGGGTGCGGGCGATGAAGAAGCCCAGCCCCATGCCGCCCTGGCTGGGGGCGATGGCCTCGGGCTCGGGCGGGGCCTTGGCGCCTTTCCGGACCTTCCGGCCCTTGCTCCCGGGCGCCGCCGCGGCCACCGAGGCGGCGATCTGGGCGGCCAGGGCGCGGCGCGCCTTGCCCTGCGGCCGGCTGGTCACATAGGGCTCGCCGAGGCGCGGCAGGATGTCGGGCGGGATGCCGGGGCCGTCGTCGACCACCTCGATCTCGATGAAGCCGGCGTCGACCAAGGCCTGGACCCTGACCCGGCTGTTGGCGAAGTCGGCGGCGTTCTCGACCAGGGTCGACAGGCCGTGGATGATCTCGGGCAGGCGGCGCACGCGCGGCGGCGCTTCGCCCGAGGCGGTGCGCACCGCGACCTCGAAGGCCAGGTCGAAGCCCCGGTGCGGGTCGACCACCTCTTCCAGCAGCGCCTTTAGCCCGACGTCGGCGAAGGCCGCCTCCCCCTCCTCCGGCTGTTGCGACAGCTGTTTGAGGATGTCGCGGCAGCGTTCGGCCTGCTGCAGGATCAGGGCCGCGTCCTCGGCCGCCGCCGGATTGCCCCTGGATTCGCGCAGCAGTTCGCGCGCCACCACCTGGATCGTGGCCAGCGGCGTGCCCAGCTCGTGCGCCGCCGCCGCCGCCAGGCCGCCGAGCGCCGCCAGACGCTGCTCGCGCTGCAGCACGTCCTGGGTGGTGGCCAGGGCCAGCTCCAGCTTCTCGGCGTCGGCGGCGACCCGCCAGGCGTAGCCGGAGGTGAAGACCACGCCGGTGGTCAGGGCCAGGCCCACGCCGAAGCGGTACAGGGGGGGCAGCTCCAGCTCGGTGCCGGCCTGCCACGGCAGGGGCATGGAGAAGAAGAACAGGCCGACCGCCGCCGCCAGAACCATCAGGCCCATGAGCACCGCCTGCCGCCCGGGCAGGGAGGCGGCGGCGACGGTCACGGGGGCCACCAGCAGCAGGCAGAAGGGGTTCTGCAGGCCGCCGGTCAGGGCCAGCAGGGCGGACAGCTGCAGGATGTCGAAGCCGAGGTGGGCCGCCGTCAGCGTGCCGTCGGCGACCGAGCCGTCGGTCCGGTTCAGGCGCGCGGTGGCGTTGAGATTCATCGCCACGCTGGCGGCGATGACGGCGAGGCAGCCCCACAATGGCAGGCGGAAATGGAACCACGCCGTGGCCACGAAGACGGTGGCGGTCTGGCCGACGATGGCCAGCCAGCGGAGGATCACCAGGGTGCGCAACGACAGGCCGCGGCTGCGCCGCGGCAGGTTGCGCCAGCCGGCGAACCGACCGCCCCCCTCGGCGGAGGTCGGCTGCGACGACAGGGGGTCTTGGGACAGGGTCACGCCTCTTCTATAGACCAGCCGCGCCCGCGTGGCGCGCATCGCCCGAGGGTCTTCATGCCGCGTCGCCCGATCCTGATCTTCGCCGCCGCCTGCGCCGTCATCGCCGTGGCGCTGATCGCCGTGACCCTGGTGCTGGTCAACCGCCCGCCCGCCGGGTCGGCGACCCAGGGTCAGGTGGTCTCCACCGGCCAGGCCGACATCGGCGGGCCGTTCCAGCTGGTCGACCAGGAGGGCCGGGCGGTGGACGAGTCCCTGCTCGAGGGCAAGTGGTCGCTGGTCTTCTTCGGCTTCACCTACTGCCCGGACTACTGCCCGACCACCCTGGCGGCGCTGGACGCCACCCAGGCGCGGCTCGGCGACAAGGCCATGGACCTGCAGATCGTCTTCATCAGCGTCGACCCCGAGCGCGACACGCCGAAGGCGCTGAAGGATTATCTGTCGTCGGACGGCTTTCCCGAGGGCGTCATCGGCCTGACCGGCACGGCGGAGCAGGTGAAGGCCGCCGCCGACGCCTACAAAGCCTTCTACCAGAAGGTCGGGGAAGGCGAGGACTATACGATGAACCACTCCCTGACCGTCTATCTGATGGGGCCGGACGGCCGTTTCCGCACCGCGGTGGCCGAGGAGCTGGGGCCGGAGCGGTCGGCGGCCGTGATCGAACGGGCGATGGCGCAGGGGTAGGCCGCCGCCTTCACCGTTCACGACAAACTGATCGCCGATAATCTTTTTGCACCGCGGCGCGTTCTATGCTGCCCTGCCACATACCGGCGGGGGCCGTTCCAGGACACGCATGCTGTATTCGCTTCACGAGCTCGCCTACCATTCGGCGACTCCGTTCCGGATCGGGGCCCAACTGGCCCGGGATTTCTGGAAGTCGCCGTTCAACCCGGCCGCCGACACCGCCCTGGCGCGGACGGCCTGGGCCTCGGCCGAGCTGTTCGAGAGCGTCACGCGGCGATACGGCAAACCCGCCTGGGGACTTGAGACCATCGAGATCGACGGCCGCAAGGTGCGCACCACCGAGCAGGTCATCTGGTCCTCGCCGTGGTGCCGGCTGGTGCGATTCGCCCGCCACCTCGGCGACCTTAAGCGGGCGGGCAAGCCGGCCGTCGCCCCGGCGGTGCTGATCGTCGCGCCGCTGTCGGGCCACTACGCCACCCTGCTGCGCGGCACGGTCGAGACCTTCCTGCAGGACCACGACGTCTACGTCACCGACTGGACCAACGCCCGGCAGGTGCCGATGCTGGAGGGGCGGTTCGACTTCTCGGACTACATCGAGCACGTGCGCACCATGCTGGCCCAGATCGGCCCGCGCGCCCACGTCGTCGGCGTGTGCCAGCCCGGGCCGCCGGTGCTGGCCGCCTGCGCCCTGATGGCCGAGGACGACGACCCGAACCGCCCGGCCTCGATGACCTTCATGGGCTCGCCGATCGACGCCCGGCTGTCGCCGACGGTGATCAACGGCCTGGCGGAGGAGAAGCCCTTCACCTGGTTCAGATCGAACATGATCCACACCGTGCCGTGGCCCTATCCGGGGTTCGGGCGGCGGGTCTATCCGGGCTTCGTGCAGCTCTACAGCTTCATGTCGATGAACGAGGAGCGCCACGTCGACGCCCACCACGAGTATTTCCTGCACCTCGTCAACGGCGATGGCGACGGGGTCGAGAAGCACGAGGCCTTCTACAACGAGTATCTCTCGGTGCTGGACCTGACCGAGGAATTCTACCTCCAGACCATCGACTTCGTCTTCCAGCAGCACCTGCTGCCGCGGGGGCTGCTGGAGCACCGCGGTCGGCGGGTGGACCTGACGCAGATCACCGACATCGGTCTGATGACCGTCGAGGGCGAGAAGGACGACATCTCCGGCGTCGGCCAGACCCAGGCGGCGCACGGCCTGTGCCCGAACATCCCCGACGAGCGCCGGGTGCTGTATGTCCAGCCGGACGTCGGCCACTACGGCGTGTTCAACGGCCGCCGCTTCCGGGACGAGATCTATCCGCGGACGCGCGACTTCATCGCCGCCAACGAGGCCCTGAGTGTCCTACCGCAACGGCCAGCGGCTGCCGCCTGAGGCGCTGGGCGTCCCCGCCCGGCTGTCGGTCAATCCCCGCGCCCGCCGCCTGTCGATCCGCATCGACGGGCGCGTAGGCGAGGCCGTGCTGGTCGCGCCGAGCGAGCGGCGGCTGGGCGACGTCGTCGCCTTTGCACGCAGCAAGTCCGGCTGGATGCGGGAACGGCTGGCGGCCCGGCCGGACGGGACGCCGCTGGCGCCCGGCGGGGCGATCTCGCTGTTCGGGCGGACCACCCGCCTGCAGGCCACGGGCGGGGCCGGAGCGGCGCGGCTTGTCGAGGCGGCCGAGGGCCCGGTGATCCTGTCCGGCGGCGAGGGCGAGGCCTTCGCGCGCCGGGTGGAGAATCTGCTGAAACGGCTGGCCCGGCAGGTGCTGGTCGAGCGCACCGAACACCACCTGCGCACCCTGGGGCAGCGGCCGGTGAAGGTGTCGATCGCGGACGCGCGCTCGCGCTGGGGCTCGTGCAGCCCGCACAACCGCACCATCCGCTACAGCTGGCGGGTGATCATGGCCCCGCCGGCCGTGGCCGACTACCTCGCCGCGCACGAGGTGGCGCATCTCGTCCACGCCGACCACAGCCCGGCCTACTGGTCCGTGGTCGAGCAGCTGGTCGGCGACCACCGCCCGTTCCGCAAATGGCTGCGCGAGCACGGCCCGAAGCTGCACGCGGTCGGGCGGTAGAGCGTCAGAAGAACAGCGGGTCGGCCTTCTTCTCCGGCGGCGGAGCCGGCTCGGGCCGGGACGCCGGCGGGTCGCGCTGAGGTTGGGGCTGTGTCGGGCGCAGCACCGCCGGGTCGTTGCGCTCGGGCGCGGTCGGACGGCGAGCCGGCGGCGGCTCCAGCAGGCTCTCGTCCAGCGGGTCGACGGCGGTGTCGCCCGGCGGATTGTCGCCAAACAGGTCGCCGATCTGGCCGATCAGGCTTTCGACCGGGTCGGGCGGACGCCAGCCTTCGGGCATGGGCGGGCCGTCGGGGATGGCCGGGGCGTTGAGGCGCGGCAGGGCGGCCTCCATGAAGCCCTTCCAGATCGCCGCCGGCGACGAACCGCCGGTGACGCCGCGCATCGCAGTATTGTCGTCCTTGCCGACCCAGACGGCGGTGACGAAGCCGCCGGTGTAGCCGACGAACCAGGCGTCCTTGTAGTCCGAGGTGGTGCCGGTCTTGCCTGCCGTGTCGCGGCCGGAGATGGCCGCCGATCGGCCCGTGCCCGAGGTCATCACCCCGCGCAGCATCTGGTTCAGATAGTAGAGGTACGGGTTGGAGATGGCCTGCACCGGCCCCGCCTCGCGTGTGGCGCGCTGGTAGATGACGCGGCCCTGCGGGGTGCGGATGCGGCTGATGCCGTAGGCGGTCACGCGCTTGCCGCCGTTGGCGAAGGCGTCATAGGCCTGGGCCATGTCCAGAGGCGAAACCTCGACCGCGCCCAGCGCCATGGCCGGCTCGAGACCGATGCGGCTGGTGATGCCGAGGCGGCGCGCGGTCCGCGCGACGTTGTCGCGGCCGATCTGGTCGGCGAGCCCGGCGGCGACGGTGTTGATCGACTGGGCCACCGCCTGCGACAGCGGCATCTGCCCGCGATAATCGCCGGTGTAGTTGCGCGGCGACCAGGCGCCGATGCGGATCGGGGCGTCGTTGACCGGGGTCTGGGGCGTGTAGCCGCTCTCCAGGGCGGTCAGATAGACGAACGGCTTGAAGGCCGAGCCGGCCTGGCGGCGGGCGTCGACGGCGCGGTTGAACTGGCTGTCGGCGTAGGAGGCGCCGCCGATCATGGCGCGCACCCGGCCCTCGCCGTCCAGGGCCACCAGCGCCGCCTGCTGCACGCCGCGCGACCGATCGCGCTCTAGGATGCGCCGCACGGCGCGCTCGGCCGAGGTCTGCAGGGTCAGGTCGAGGGTCGTCTCGACGATCATGTCCTCGGTCGGCTCGCCGACCAGCTCGCGGATCTGCTTGTCGAGCCAGTCGACGAAATACTGCGCATGCTGGCTGGCCAGCGTCCGCGACACCCGCACCGGTTCGTTGACGGCCTGGGCGCGCTGCTCGGGCGTGATCACGCCGGCGTCGACCATTTCGTTGAGTACGACGGTGGCGCGGGCGGCGGCGCGCTCGCTCTCGGACACCGGCGAATAGCGCGACGGGGCCTTGAGCAGGCCGGCCAGCAGGGCCGCTTCACCCACGGTCAGGTCCTTGGCGCCCTTGTCGAAATAGCGCTGCGAGGCCGCCTCGATGCCATAGGCGCCGGCGCCGAAATAGACCCGGTTCAGATAGAGGGCGAGGATCTCCTCCTTGGAGAATTTCATCTCCAGCCACACGGCCAGCATCAGCTCCTGGACCTTGCGCTTCATGTTCTGGTCCGGGGACAGGAACAGGTTCTTGGCCAGCTGCTGGGTCAGGGTCGAGCCGCCCTGCACCACCCGGCCGGCGCGCATGTTGGCGGCGATGGCGCGGGACATGCCGATCGGGTCGAAGCCGGGGTGGTGGTAGAAGCGCCGGTCCTCGATGGCGATGAAGGCGGCCGGCACGTAGTCCGGCAGGGCGTCGAGGTCGGCCGGCGGGGCCTGCTGGGTGCCGCGCACCGCAATCAGGGCCCCGTTGCGGTCGAGGTAGGTGATCGAGGGCTGGCGGTCGACGTTGTAGAGGGTCGAGGTGTCTGGCAGGTCGCGCGCGAAGACGGCGAAGAAGACGACCAGGAAGATCAGACCCCAGACGGCCAGAACGGCCCCCCAGTAGATCAGCCGCTGCACAGGCGTGCGTGCGGGTTTCGGCCCGCCGCCGCCCGCGCCGCCGCCCCGTCCAAAGCTGAAGCCCGAACCCGCCATCGACACCTCACCTGTCCAGCTTCGGTCTTAGCCGTTCGCCGGACGCACGCAAACGCCCCGCACGTCGTCACACGACCGTGAGGGACGTTTCCGCCGAAAGCATGGCCTGAAGCGGCGCTACTCCAGAAACGCCTTCACCTCGGCGGCGAAGACCGCGGGCTGGTCCAGCATGATGAAGTGGGCGCTGTCGTCGATCCGCTTCAGGGTCGCGCCGGGGAGGGCCGCGAACGAGCCCCGGTAGATGCCGTCGGTGATTTCGGCCGTCATGCGGGGGTCGTTGAACTTGACGTAGAGCACCGTCGTCGGGGCGGTGATGCGGGACAGCTCCGGCCGTAGATCGGTGACGATCAGCTCGCGGAAGGCCGCGGACGAGACCTTCTGGTCGCTGTTGCGGCTGTCCTCGAGCGGTCCGGCGCGCAGCGCCTCGGTGTTGATCATGGCGGTGATCTGGGCGTCGGCCTGCTGCTGGTATTGGTCGCGCGGCGAGTTGGCCATCTGCTGATGGATCATGTCAGCCACGGGCGCGAGGCTCTCGGGCGTGGGGTTCGTGCCCGGCTGCCCGAACATGGCCCCCATGAACGGGACCATGTCGACCACCATCAGCTTGCCGACGCTGTCGGGGTGGCGGGCGGCCAGCATCATGCCGATAGTGCCGCCCATCGAATGGCCGATGACGGCGGGCTTCTGCAGCCCCGCCTCGCCGATGTAGCGCGCGATCTCTTCGGCCACGGGCGCCGAAACGGGCCCTTCGGCGTTGTCCCCGACCGGAGCGCCGGCGAAGCCGTGGACATGGATGCGGTGGACCCGGTAGCGGCCCTTCAGCTCGTCGGTCAGCCTGTCCCAGACATGCGGCGAGGACGACAGGCCGGGGATCAGGATGACGTCGCCGACCGGCGCCTCGGGCCCGTCGACGCGGACGTGGAAGCGGCCGGACTGGAAGTCGGCGTGGTGATGGCCGTGGTCGCTGTTCATCTCACTCGCGTGGGCGCCGTGGGCCTCCTGAGCCCAGGCGGGCGCGGACAGGGCGGCCCCGACGAGGGCGGCGGAAAGGAGGGCCGGCAGGACGGGTTTCATCGATCTAACCTCTCGGACAGGGTTCGGCTCCGCTCATACGACCTACACTTTATGATGTAAAGTGCTTTTCTGATGGACGTCACCAGCCGCTGGCGGGAATGCCGGGCCCGCGCCTAGAATAGCAGACATGACGCCTCCCGATACCGCCACGGCCGCGCCCCGCGCCGACGCCCGTTCCGCCTCGCCGCCCGCCGCCTTCGGCAGGGGCTTCGTGCTCGACACCTGGTATTTCGTCGCCCTGTCGCGCGACGTGAAGGCGGCGTCGCTGAAGCGGCACGAGCTGCTCGGCGAGCCGGTGCTGATCGGGCGCACCCGGGCCGGGCAGGTCTACGCCATGCGCGACATCTGCCCGCACCGCGCCGCGCCGCTGTCGGCCGGACGGCTGGTCGAGAAGCCGGGCGAGGGCGAAACCATCGAGTGCTGCTACCACGGCTGGCGCTTCCGCCCCGATGGCGTCTGCGCGGCCATTCCGTCGCTGGTCGAGGACCAGGCCTATGAGCCGGAGCGCATCCGCGTGCGGTCCTATCCGGTGCGCGAGAGCCAGGGGATGGTGTTCGTCTGGGTCGCCTCGGACCCGCGGAATCCGGCCGAACCCGACCATGAGCCGCCGGCCTTCCCGGGCGTGGTCGGCGGCGAGGCGAAACTGCTCGAATCGATGGATTTCGACAGCCACATCGACCACGCCGTCGTCGGCCTGATGGACCCGGCCCACGGCCCCTATGTGCATCAGCAGTGGTGGTGGCGGTCCGAGCATTCGATGCACGAGAAGGCCAAGTCCTTCGAGCCGCGCGAGCTGGGCTTCGCCATGGTGCGCCACGCGCCGTCGTCGAACAGCCGGGCCTACAAGATCCTGGGCGGGGCGCCGGCGACGGAGATCAGCTTCCGCCTGCCCGGCTATCGTTGGGAGCATATCCAGGTCGGCGAGAAGCAGGTGCTGGCCCTGACCTGCCTGACGCCGCGGTCGGACACACGGACCACGATCACCCAGATCTTCTGGTCCGATCACTGGGTGTTCGGCCTCGCCAAGCCCTTCCTGCGGCTCGGCGTGCGCGCCTTCCTGCAGCAGGACGGCGGCATGGTGAACCTGCAGAACGAGGGCCTGCGCTACGACCCGGCCCTGATCTGGATCGACGACGCAGACAAACAGGCCAAGTGGTACCAGCAGCTGAAGCGGGAATGGGCCAAGAGCCGCGCCGAGGGGCGGGCGTTCGCCAATCCGGTCCAGCCGGCGACGCTGAGGTGGAAGAGCTAAGGCTCAAGGCATCGAACGGAGGGCCTCAATGGAAACCCCGCCCCTCACCTTTGCTCAGTGGATCAGTTTCGAGGCCGACCGCATCGTCTCGATTGGTCTGCACGCCCCAGAGGAGCACCGCGCCGACTATATCCGGGTCCAGATCGAGGCGGCCTTGCACAAGGCTGCTGACCACTTTCGCGATGGTCTGACCTATGACGACCCGCCGCGCGCGGTGTGGCGGGTGTGAAGCGGCCGGGAAGCACAAGCCATAGAAAAAGCCGCGACGACAGCCGTCGCGGCCTTTCCGATGTCAGGAGCGGGCTGACCTACTGCCGGCTGATCGCGCCGGCGAGGATGGCGTCGACCTGCTTGCCCAGGCGTTCGCTCATCTGCGCTTCGGTCCAGCCGTCGTAGGCGGCGCGGCGGTAGTTGGACAGGAAGGCGTCGTAGACCAGCTCGGACAGCAGGCGGACGTCGGCGTCCTGGCGCAGCTCGCCCTCGCGGACGCCGGCCTGCAGGGCGTCGGTGACGATCGACAGGATCGGGGTGATGGCGGCGCGGATGCGCATCTCGGCGGCGACCGGCTGGAACCACGAGCGGGCGATGACCGCCTGGACCAGCGGCAGCTGCTCGAGCGAGCCGTGGTAGCCGGCCTGCAGGGCCGCGAGGATGCGGGCGCGCACGGCGGTCTCCGCGGCGGCGGCCGCCTTCATGGTTTCGGCCAGGCGGGCCAGATCGGTGGAGAGGACGGCCTCGAAAAGCTCGGCCTTGTCCTGGAAATTGGCGAAGACGGCGCCGGTCGACATGCCGGCGCCCTTGGCGATGTCGCGGATGGTGGCCGGCTCGTAGCCGCGCTCTGCGAACAGCTGGCGGGCGGCGTCCAGCA
>JAEYUE010000258.1 GCA_023433655.1 Pseudomonadota bacterium
GCTGTCGGCGAGGCCCTGCGCGAAAGCGCCATCATCAACCTGACAGGCGCGGTCACGATGGTGGTGGACGATTCGGCCTTCTCCGCCGAGATCACCTCCGGCGCCCTCCTCGGCTTCGGCATCAAGACCCGCCATTCGATGCGCAGCGCCGCCGAGGCGATCGAGGTCCTGCGCGAGGTCGAGGTCGATCTGCTGGTCGTCGATTGCGAGATGCCGGGCATGGACGGCTTCGAGCTGGTCCACTGGCTGCGCCGATCGGGCCCTCCCAACGCCTTTGTGCCGGTGATCATGACCGCCGCCCACATCCGGCGATCGATGGTCGCCCGGGCCCGCGACTGCGGCGCCAACTTCATCATCACCAAGCCGTTCAGCGCCGCCAGCCTGCTGGAGCGGATCGTCTGGGTCGCTCGCGACGGCCGGCCCTTCCTCGAGGTCGGCGACTATTTCGGGCCCGACCGGCGCTTCCGGATCGACAAGCCGCCGGGCGCGGAACGCCGCAGCGACGTCCTTCGCCGCGCGCGGTTCGAGGCCGAAAAGGCCGCCGCCCTCGCGGCCGAGCCGGCCCAATGACCGTCATCACCCACGCCCGCAAGAAGTCCCGCCTCGCGAAGATGATCGACAGCGCCGGCGGCGTCAGCGTCGGCGTCGCCCTCAGCCGGGCCCGCGAGAACATCGCCGCGATGCGCGACCGCGGTCGGGAAGAAGTGGCGCGCTGCATAGAGGGACTGGCCGTCATACAGGCGCCCTCCGACAGTGAAGAAACCCTGCGCGCCCTCCGGCAGGTCTATTGCCTGGCCAATCACCTGATCGATGCGGCCGCGCCCTTCGAGCTTGACGAGCTCTGCGCCGTCGCCATCAGCCTCTGCGACGTGATTGACCGCATCGGCGACGACCCCGCGCCGGACTGGCGAATCATCGACGTCCACATCCAGTCCCTGAAGCTGTTGAACGGCCTCCCGGCCGAGGCGGCTGCGGAGCGCCGGGAAGTGCTCAATCACCTGTCGCGAATGGTCGCCCGGAAGTTCGCTCAGGCCGGCTGACCCGCCGTCCGCGCCCCGCGCGTCTGCTTACGCCACAGCGCGGCGTATTCCCCACCCTGGCGCGCCACCAGCTCGTGGTGCGCCCCGCGCTCGACGATCCGCCCCGCCTTCAGCACCAGGATCTGGTCGGCGTCGGCGATGGTCGACAGACGGTGCGCCACCACAAGCGTGGTCCGGCCCGCCCGCGCCCGACGCAGCGTCTTCTGGATCGCCGCCTCGGTCCGGCTGTCCAGGGCGCTGGTCGCCTCGTCGAGGATCAGCACGCACGGATCGGCCAGCAGGGCGCGCGCGATGCCCACGCGCTGACGCTCGCCGCCCGACAGCTTCAGCCCGCGCTCGCCGACCATGGTGTCCATGCCCTGCGGCAGGGCGCGGATGAAGTCGCCCAGCTCGGCCGCATCGGCGGCCGCCCAGATCGCCGCCTCGTCTGCTTCGGGCCGGGCGAAACCGATGTTGGCGCGCAGGGTGTCGTTGAACAGGGCCACGTCCTGCGGCACCAGGGCCACCGCCGCGCGCAGCGACTCCTGCGTCACCCGCCGGGCGTCGGTCCCGTCGATCAGCACCCGGCCCTCCTGCGGGTCCAGAAGCCGCAGGGCCAGCTTGACGATCGTCGACTTGCCCGAGCCTGACGGTCCGACCAACGCCGTAGTCGTCCCCGGCGCGGCCGCGAAGCTGACGTCCTCCAGCCCGTTGGCGCGCGCATCGTGACGGAAGCCGACGTGTTCGAAGGCCAGCGACGCGCCGCGGGCGTCGGCCGGCCGCGGCAGGGGAACGGCGTCCGGCGCGTCCGCCACCTGCGGCGTCTGCCGCGTCACCTTCAACATCTCCTCCATGTCGATGAAGGACTGGCGGATTTCCCGATAGGCGAAGCCCAGGATGTTCAGCGGGGCATACAGGGAGATCATGATCAGCACCGCCGCCATGACGTCGCCAGGGCCCATCCGCCCGGCCGCCGCCTCATAGCCGGCCATCACCGCCATCACCGCGAGGCCCAGGTTCATGATCACCGCCTGGACGATGTTCAGCAGGGCCAGCGAGCTGTTGGCCTTCAGCGCCGCCCGCGTGTAGTCGCCCAGCGCCATGTCATAGGCCCGCGCCGCCCGCGCCTCGGCGCCGAAGGACTTGACCGTCTCGTAGTTCAGCAGGGCGTCGACCGAGACGCCGGCCGCCTGGGTGTCGGCGGCGTTCATCTCGCGCCTGTGCTCGATCCGCCAGTTCGACAGGGCGAAGGTCGACACGGCGTAGACGCCGACCACGGCCATGGCCACGGCCCCGAAGCGCCAGTCGTACCGGCCGGCCAGCACCCCGGCCGCCAGCACCAGCTCGACCCCCGTCGGGACCAGGTTGAAGGCGAGGATGCGCAGCAGGAAGTCGACCGCCCGCGAGCCGCGGTCCATGGTCCGCGACAGGGCCCCGGAGCGCTTGGTCTGGTGGAAGTCCAGCGACAGGCTCAGGGCGTGGGCGAAGGTCTCGGCCGCCGCCGTGCGCTGGGCCGCGGCCCGCACAGGGGCGAACACGACGTCCGAAGCATTGGGCGCCACCGCCGACAGCAGGCGGATGAAGGCCCAGCCGACCGCGAAGGCGCCGAAGCCGAGGGCCAGGGCGACGCCCGTCCCCTGCCCCGCCGCCAGCCGGTTGACGGCCGCCCCCAGCACCAGAGGGGCCAGGACGCCCAGCGCCTTGCCGCCCAGGGTCATGCCGATGGCCGCGACCAGACGCAGCGGCAGCTGGGGCGCGTTCGACCGGCCCACCAGCCGCATCAGATCCAGCAGGGCGCGGCCCGTGGGCGGCCCCTTGGGCGGCTCCGAAGGGGGTAGGCCCTGGGCCGCCTTGGTCATCGAATCGCCCCGCCGGCCGCGCTCACCCAGTCTCGCCATGACAGCCATATGGCCCGCCCGGCGCGTCCCGGAAAGGGCGGCCTCAGAGACGACCGCGCGCGGCGGCCCACGTGAGACGCAGCCGCCTGGCCAACGGCCCCGCTTCCGGACGCCGCGCCAGGGCGGCCGGCAGCACCGCCGGGAAGGCCGCCACCGGCAGCCCGCGCGCCGCTCGCGAGGCCTCGGTCAGCCCCGCCCTCGCCTCGTCGAACCGCCCCGTCTGGCCCAGGCCCCAGACGCGTCCGGCCGGCGCGACCTCGTCCTCGAGGCCCGGGCCGGCCAGCACCCGCGCGGCGGCCTGCATCGGCCCGACGTAGAAGGCCTCCAGATCGTGGGGCTCCCCGTGCACCCGGCCGATATGGGCCTCGATCAGGGCGTCGAAGGGCGCCCGATCCAGGCCTCGCCGTTCCACCACCTCGGTCAGCGCCTCCAGCACCGGATGCCCCTTGCGCGCCATGCCGGCGAACACGCCGTCCATCTGCTCCCGCCACCAGGCGTAGCGCATCTCGGCCAGCAGCGGCTGGGTCACCCGCGTCGGGATGGCCAGCAGATCGGCCTCGAAGGCGTAGAGGGCCAGCAGATCGGCGCGCGCCTGCGCGTCCGCCACGAACCGGCTGGTCAGCCAGCGGTCCGGATCGGCCTGCCGCACCTGATCTTCGAGGGAAGGGTTCACTCTGCCGCCTGAATGCGAAACGCCGCGCCCGTGCCGGGCGCGGCGTCT
>JAEYUE010000262.1 GCA_023433655.1 Pseudomonadota bacterium
TCTACTCCTCGAAGGCGAACCGTACGGCGACGCTGACAAGGGCGTTCTCGCCGTCCTGCGAACGCATCAGGACACTCACGTGACGGACCGGCCCGAGGCGGCGTCCGGACGCCTCCGCGATGGTTTCAGCCTGGGCGCGCGCCTTGCGCACCGCGTCGGCGGCCGCCTGGTTCCAGACGGCCTCGCCCGGATCGCGGCTCACGTCGAGACCGAGCAGGGACATGAAGGGGCCCATCGCGCCCAGGTTCAGCCCGTTCAGGCTGTCGTCGAGATTGGAGACGCCGGCGTCGACCAGCGCGTCGACGAATTCGGGCATCCGGGACTCGTTCGGACGGTCGAGCTTGACCTGGACCGAGGCGGTGACCGTGGGACCATCCGGACTCCCATCGCCCGCCTCGGCGTCGATCTCCGCGGCGACGCCGTCCGGGTCGCTCCAGTCGATCGGCTCGGCGAGGGCCGGGATCATGAAGGAGGAGGTCTCGCCGATCGAATAGTTGGTCGCTCCGACCTCCATCGCCACATCGAAGCGATTGGCCACCGATCGGACCCGCTCCAGCTGGGCGTTGCGATCGGCGACGGCCTCGACAGCGGTCCTGCCCGTTCCCTTGATGGTGAGGGTCATCGGCGCGGCGCTCGCGGAGGGCAGGGCGGCTTCGCCCTGGGCCGTCACGAACAGCCCATGACCGCCAGCCATGGACTCGGCGACGCCCTGGCCGAACTGGTCGACCGCGGCGGCGACGGGGCCGGCCAGATCCTGGGCGGCGGCGGGCGTGGCGAAGAGTGCGGCGGCGGCCACGGCGGCGACGATGCGGTGCATGGTGTTTCCCCCCGGAAATGCAGGCGGCAGACAACCACAGGAGAACGGACGTGGCTAGGTCGCGGGCGTCCTGGGATCCGCCTGGAACATCTTGTTGACGATGACCCAGCGCCCCTCGATCCGGGCCAGCGCCATGTAGTCGGTGAACCGGACAGACGGGTAGTCGAGCACGATCTTGGCCACGGCCGTGTCGCCGGTGACGTCGATGCTCTCGATCCAGCGGCGGCGCTGCGCCTCGTCGGCCGCCGGGGCGCCCGAGGCACGGTTGATATATTCCTCCGACGTCATGCGGATCAGGTTGCCGTTGCGCATGCCCCAGAGTTGGGCATCGGGGTGGAAGGCGGGGCGGAATTCGTCGGCAAGGCCGGTGGCGTGTCCGCGCAGATACGCCTCCAGCGGGGCCCGGACGGCGGCGTCGACCGCCTGAATTCCGGGCGAATGAGCGCGCCAGGCGTCCTGCGCGTGGACAGGGGCGGCCGTGAGGGCTGCGGCGAAAGCGACGACGACGATCAGCGGTTTCATGACGGTCTCCGGCCCCGGTCCCCGTACGTAGCCAAGCATGTCCGCGGGTGATGGTGAAGGGGCGGCGACGCCATCCTGTCAGGGCAGGGGAGCGAAGCTCTTTTCCTCACGCAGGGCGCAGGCCTTGCGGACGGCCACCGGCGCGGCGGTAAGCCAGTAGGCGGCGTCGTCCAGCCGGTTGCTGTGCCGGCGCTCCAGGCCTCGACGGCGGCGCAGAGCGGCGTTCTCGAGCAGGCGGGCGTGGAGGGCGCGGGGCGAAAGCTCGGCGATGGCGGGGGAGCCGGGAACGGCGACGGCGTCGGGGCCTTCGGGCTCCACCGCCGGACGGGCGATGGCGATGAACATTGCGAGCTCCTGCCGACGAGCCGCGTCCTTCTGGCCGGAGCGTCGGAAGCCGCCGGCTTCCGCGGCGGCGACATGGTTAATCCACAGGCCTGTGGACTGTTCCGTTCTCGGAGAAAAATATGTGAACAATCAGGCGGTTGGTGGCGCAATCCTGCCTTTGTGGTTAATCAAAGGTAAATGGCGGCGCCGTGGCGAGTCGCAGGTTATAAGGGCCTGTGCGCTTCGATGAACGTTTCCTGGAAGAACTGAAGGCCCGCCTTCGCCCGTCCGACATCATCGGACGGACGGTGAAGCTCAAGCGGCAGGGACGCGAGTACGTCGGCCTCTCCCCGTTCACCAAGGAGAAGTCCCCGAGTTTCTTCGTCAACGACGACAAGGGCTTCTTCCATGATTTCAGCTCGGGCAAGCACGGCGACGTCATCAGCTTCCTGCAGGAGACGGAGCGGCTGAGCTTCGTCGAGGCGGTGCAGCGGCTGGCGGGCGAGGCCGGCATGGCGTTGCCCGCCGAGGATCCGCAGGCGGCGGAGCGCGAGCACAAGCGGCAGGGCCTCTCGGACTGGATGGACCTGGCCCAGAAATGGTTCGCGGCCAACCTGCGGCGCTCGCCCGGCAAGGCGGCGCGGGAATACCTGCAGAAGCGCGGCCTGCCCGAGGACCAGTGGGAACGGTTCGGCCTCGGCTATGCGCCGAACGACCGTGAGGGGCTGAAGGCCGCCCTGGTCCAGCGCGGGGCGAAACCGGGCGAACTGGTCGAGGCCGGCCTGCTGATCGCGCCGGAGGGCGGCGGCAGCCCCTACGACCGTTTCCGCGACCGGCTGATGTTCCCGATCCTCGACGCGCGGGGACGGATCGTCAGCTTCGGCGGCCGGGCGATGAACCCCGACGACCGGGCCAAATACCTGAACGGACCGGAGAGCCCGCTCTTCCACAAGGGCGCGACGCTGTACGGCCTGCCTGAGGCGCGGCGCATCCTGGGGGCCGAAAGCCGGTCCGACCAGGCCATCGTGGTGGTGGAAGGCTATATGGACGTGATCGCCTGCCAGCGGGCCGGCCTGCCGGCCGTGGCGCCGATGGGCACCGCCCTGACCGAGGAGCAGATGGAGCGACTGTGGCGGGTGTCGCACGAGCCGGTGCTTTGCTTCGACGGCGATGCGGCGGGGCGACGGGCGGCCTATCGCGCCATCGACCGGGCCCTGCCCCAGCTGAAGCCGGGGCGCTCCTTCCGGTTCGCCTTGCTGGAGGGCGGCAAGGACCCTGACGACATCCTGCGGGATCAGGGCGCGCCGGCGTTGCGGCAGGCGCTGGCGGCGACGCGGCCGTTCGCCGAGGTGCTGTTCCAGAAGGAGGCCGAGGCCGAGCCGCTGGACACGCCAGAGCGGCGTGCAGGGCTGAAGGGTCGGCTGCGCCAGGCGGCGTCGGCGGTGCAGGACAAGGACCTGGCGGAACAGTACCGGCGCGAGCTGTTCGACCGATTCGACGCGATGTTCCCGGCGCGGCGGCCGCCTGCGGGCGCGACTCCGGCCGGGCCGGGCGGGCGCTGGCG
>JAEYUE010000263.1 GCA_023433655.1 Pseudomonadota bacterium
TCGAGGCCGTCATCGCCCGCATGGCCCGCATCCCGCCGAAGTCGGTCTCCAAGTCTGACACCGAGGGGCTGCGCGAGCTGGAGCGCGACCTGAACCGGGTCGTCTTCGGCCAGTCGGCGGCGATCGAACAGGTCTCGGCGGCCATGAAGCTGGCCCGCGCCGGCCTGCGCGACCCGCAGAAGCCGATCGGCAGCTTCCTGTTCTCCGGCCCGACCGGCGTCGGCAAGACCGAGGTTGCCCGCCAGCTGGCCTCGACCCTCGGCATCGAGATGCTGCGCTTCGACATGTCCGAGTACATGGAGCGGCACACCGTCAGCCGGCTGATCGGCGCGCCTCCGGGCTACGTCGGCCACGACCAGGGCGGCCTGCTGACCGACGCCGTCGACCAGCATCCGCACGCCGTGGTCCTTCTGGACGAGATCGAGAAGGCCCACCCGGACGTCTACAACATCCTGTTGCAGGTCATGGACAACGGCCAGCTGACCGACGCCGTCGGCAAGAAGGTCGATTTCCGCAACGTGATCCTGATCATGACCACCAACGCCGGGGCCGCCGACAACGCTCGCGCCGCCATCGGCTTTGGCCGTGGCAAGGTCGAGGGCGAGGACGAGAAGGCCATCCAGCGGCTGTTCGCGCCCGAGTTCCGCAACCGCCTCGACGCCATCGTCGCCTTCAAGGCGCTGGACGCCGAGACCATTCGTTCGGTGGTGACCAAGTTCATCCTGCAGCTGGAAGCCCAGCTGGCGGACCGCAACATCACCATCGAGCTGACCGACGAGGCCAACGACTGGCTGGCCAAGAACGGCTTCGACGAACTGTACGGCGCGCGGCCGCTGGCCCGGGTCATCCAGGAAACCATCAAGAAGCCGTTGGCCGACGGCATCCTGTTCGGGCGTCTGACCCGGGGCGGCCACGTCAAGGTCGAGCTGAAGGACGGCAAGATCGCCTTCGACATCAAGGGCGCCTCTGCGGCGCCTGCGAAGGAGAAGGCCGACGAGACGACGGGCTGAGCCCCCATCCTTCAACGATCAGGCCCCGGCGGCGACGCCGGGGCCTTTTTCTTTGTCGGCTTCGCGCGCAAGCTGCCGCGCCACCGGGGGAGGGCGTCATGGACGATGCGGGACTGACCGAGCGGCAGCGCAAGTGGTTCGCGACCGTTCGGGCCAACCTGGAAGCGCGCACCGGCCGGCCGCTCGAAGCCTGGCTCGAGATCATGAAGGCCTGTCCGGAGACTGCGGCGCGCCCGCGGGCGGCGTGGCTCAAGTCCGAGCACGGCGTGGGGGCGAACCACGCCGCCCACATCCTCGACGCCATGCGTCCCGCCGGGGAGGGCATGGGCTGGGACGACCCCGAAGGCCTGCGCGCGGCGCTGTGGAAAGATCCCGCCTCATTGGCGGTGCTGGAGGCGATCGAGCGGATCGCCGCCCCGGTCGAGGGCGTCGTCCAGGGTCAGCGCAAGGGCTACACCTCGTTCTCGCGGGCGGTGCAGTTCGCCGCCGCCCGGCCCCTGAAGGGCGGTCGGGCGCTGCTCGGCCTGAAGCTCGACCCGTCGACCTCGCCGCGCCTCTCACCGCCGAAGCGGCGCGAGAGCTGGTCCGAGCGCCTGACCGCGACCGTGGAGCTTGACGGTCCCGGCCAGGTCGACGGCGAGATCGCCCGGCTGTTCGCCCTGGCGGCGGAGAACGGCTAGCGCCGCCGGCGCCCGGCGCCGGAGAGCAGCAGGGCCAGACCGGCGACGATGCCGGTGGTCAGCAGCGGCTTGCGGCGGGCGAAGTCCAGCCCCTGGCGCGCATGGCCGCGGTACTGTTCGGGCGCCTTCTCGACCAGGCCGTCGAGCCCGTCGATGACCCGGCCGTAGGCGTCGAGCGCCTTGCCCTTCATCTCCTTCACCCGGCCGTCGAACTGCATCTTGGTGTCGCCGCTCATGCGGCCGAGGCCGTTCTGGATCTGGCCCTCCTCCTGGGTCGCGGCGCCTTCGATACGCTGGTCGGTCATGGATGCCTCCGTCGATGCGATTGGGGATTGCGGCTTTAGCGTCCGGCTGTCGCGCCGGTTCCGGCCTGCGACACCGCTTCCGCCCGCCCGCGCCGGATGACATAAGCGGCCCATGTCCGAAGACGACGCCAAGCCCGAACGCCGCCGCATGGTCCGCCCGCCCTCCGGCGGCACGGCCGCTGGCCGCGGCATGGGCGGGAAGATGAAGACGGCGGCGGACAAGTCGATGTCCAGCCAGCATTGGATCAAGCGCCAGCTGTCCGACAAGTGGTCCGAGCGTGCCCGCGCCGAGGGCTGGCGGAGCCGCGCGGCCTTCAAGCTGATCGAGATCGACGACCGCTTTCACCTGATCCGGCCGGGGAGTCGGGTCATCGATCTGGGCGCCGCCCCCGGCGGCTGGGTTCAGGTGGCGCTCAAGCGGGGGGCGAAGGCGGTGGTCGGCGTCGATCTGCTGCCCATCGAGCCGATCCCCGGCGCCGAACTGATCCAGGCGGACTTCACCCGGCCGGGGGTGGACCGGCAGTTGATCGAGCTGTTGGGCGGTCCGCCCGATCTGGTGCTGTCGGACATGGCGCACAACACCGTCGGCCACCGCAAGACGGATCACCTGAAGATCATCGCCCTGATCGAGATCGCCGCCGACTTCGCCATCCGCACCCTGAAGCCGGGGGGGCACTTCGTGTCCAAGAATTTCCAGGGCGGCGACGCCGGCGGGGTGCTGGCCCGCCTGCGGGCCGAGTTCGAGACGGTGAAATACGTCAAGCCGGAATCGAGCCGGAAGGACAGCGCCGAGGTGTTTCTCGTGGCGCTGAACAAGCACTAGCGAGGTGTGGGGAGGCCGCGTCGCCTCCCCACGAGGCTCGCCCCTATTCGCAGGATTCCGAGTAGGAGATCGCGTAGGCGGTTTCCTCGCCCCACCTCCACTGGTTGCCGCCACAGGTGATGCCGCGTCCACCGACAGGCTCGTTGTAGGTGGCGTCGGAGAAGTATTCGACTTCGATCGACCGGGCCGGGTAGGCCATGGCCGCGGTGGCTCCGGCTCCGGCGACGAGCGCCAGGACGAGAGCGGTGGCCTTCCAGTTGCGGCCGATCGCGATGCGGAGACTCGTGAACGTCATGTTTGGTCCTCCTGCGACCCAAGGTTCAGGGTCGCGTAACTTTAAGGAGAAACCAACGAGGAATGCAACGACCTGCGTCAGGCCGAGGCCAGCTCGGCCGCCCGGCGGGCTTTCCGCGCCTCGATCCGCGTCCACACCCGGTCGTGCACGGTGAAGAACACGGTCTGCACCAGCGGTTCGATGATGCCGATGGCGAGGGCCAGGCGGATGTCGCCGGTCAGGGCGAAGGCGACGGTCACCGCCACGGCGAAGTGCATGACGCCGTAGGTCACCGTCTTGAGCGCCACCTGTTTCAGCGAGCGGGGCAGGGCGTGGCTGTGGCCGTGATGGCCGTGGGCGCGGCTCTGCTCGTGCGGCGACATGACCTCGAGGCGGGCGGTGAAGGCCTCTGAGGCCTCTTCCAGCCCGGACAGCATCCGCCGCCGCTCGATGCGGTGCCAGACACGGTCGTGGATCGAATAGGCGATAGTCTGGAAAAACGGCTCGACCAGGCCGACGGCCAGCGCCAGCCGCCAGTCGCGGGTGATCGCGAAGGCGACGAGGATCGCCACCACCAGGTGCATCACGCCATAGCTCGCGATCTTGAGGGCGAGCTGGCGGGCGGTGCTGATCAGGAGTCCAACCATGCGTCTCCAGATGTGGGGCCGGCGCCGCATCCGGCAAGGCAAATCTTCTTATCGTCATCATAGGCGCGAGCGGCCCTTGCGGTTCCCCACCATGCACGGTTATACGCGGCCCGCAAAACGGAGGCTCCTCATGGAGATTCGCGAAGGGCTCACCTTCGACGATGTTTTGCTCGAACCCGGCCCGTCCGAGATCATGCCCGCCGACGCGGACGTCTCGACGCGC
>JAEYUE010000288.1 GCA_023433655.1 Pseudomonadota bacterium
GGTCGCCGGCTCCGCAGGCGTGGCCGGGACGGCCGGGGTCACGCCCGGCTCGGCCGGGGTGGCCGGGACGGCCGGCTGGGTCACCGTGTCAGCCGAGCCGAACTGTTCCAGGGTGAAGTCGACGATCACCACCTCGCCTTCCTGGCGGATGCCGTCGATCGGCACGGCGCGGACGGTCCCGTCGGAGCCCTGCACGGTCAGCTGCTGCCGCGCGCCGACGGTGCGCGCGCCGACCAGGACGCCGAGGTCGCCGTCGCTGCCGCGCACGGTCATGCCGGGCTGCAGGGTCAGGGTCGGGGCCTGGGCCGCCTGGCCCGGCGGGGTGGCGGGAGGGGTCTGCGGGGCCGTGCCGTCCTGGGCGATCGCCGGAGCGGTCATGAGGAACAGGCCGGCGACACCCGTAAGGAGCGCGGTCTTTCGCATGATGGATCTGCCTTGCTTCTCGCGAGCGGAAACGGCTCGCACCGCAAGACAAACCCGCCCTCGTCGGGGATGGTTTCCGCCGCCCCGAAATGACCCCGGTCTCGCCCCGATTGGCCGATTTCCGCTCTGCGGGCCCCTCGGTCCCGCGCACCCGCCTCTCGGTCGAATACGGCTACAGCGAGCAGTTCGCCACGGAAAGGGCGGCCTCCGTGCGGGAGGCCGCCCCTCGTGCCGTCATGAACAGGCCTCAGTCGACCGGGCGCTGGCGTTCAAGGCGCCGGCGGTCCCAGCGGCTGACCATGACCGTGCCGGAAGCGTCCGCCTGGAGGTCGGCCGAAGCCGCCGGCATGGAGCGGACGAGGCCGTCAGCGGTGCGGATCATGACGGTGCGGACGTAGCCGCGGGCGTCGCGGGTCGTGCCGACCACCGATCCGATCAGGTCGCCGTCGCGGGCCCGGACCTCGGTGCCGACGGCGACGTCGGTCTGGGTCGAGACGCGGCGCGGACGGGCGGAGGCCTCGACACCGGCCCGGCCGTCGACGCGCGCGTCGACGCCGGGCAGGGCGTCGCGCGTGGAGCGGACCGTGTCGCGCCCGAAGTCGCGGGTGTCGCGGATGGTGTCGCGGACGCCGAGGTCGGGGCGTGACACGCCCACGCCGACATTGCCCGAGACGTTGCCTCCCACATTGCCGCCCACGACCTGGGCTGCGGCGGGGGCCGCCGACGCCATCAGGGCGGCGCCGGCCAGAAGCATGAGTTTACGCATGGGATGTTCCCATCTGACGCCGGTCAGGGAGGCGACCGGCTCATGCTTAACGCCGGGGAAGCCCCGGCGTTCGGCTTGACCGTATGGGATCAGTCCTCGCGGACGCGCTTCTTGCGGAAGCTGGGGTTCAGCACGGCCTTGCGCAGGCGGATCGACTTCGGCGTCACCTCGACCAGCTCGTCCTCCTCGATATAGGCGATGGCCTGTTCGAGGCTGGGCCGGCGCGGCGGGGTCAGGCGCACCGCCTCGTCCTTGCCGGCGGCGCGGACGTTGGTCAGCTGCTTGCCCTTGATCGGGTTGACGTCGAGGTCGTCCGAGCGGCTGTTCTCGCCGATGATCATGCCCTAGTAGGTCTTCTCGCCGGCGCCGACGAACATCACGCCGCGGTCCTCCAGGTTCCACAGCGCGAACGCGGCGGTGTCGCCGTCCGAGTTGGACACGAGCACGCCCTTCAGCCGGCCCTCGATGGCCCCCTTGTGCGGCTCGTAGTGGCTGAACACGCGGTTCAGCACGCCCGAGCCGCGGGTGTCGGTCAGAAACTCGCCCTGGTAGCCGATCAGCGCGCGCGACGGGCAGTTCAGCTGGATGCGGGTCTTGCCCGCGCCGGACGGGCCCATGTCCCGCAACTCGGCCTTGCGCTGGCTGAGCTTCTCGATGACCACGCCGGTGTATTCGTCGTCCACGTCGATGACCACGTCCTCGATCGGCTCCAGCCGCTCACCGTTCTCGCCGGTCTGATAGACCACGCGCGGCCGGCTGATGGAGACCTCGAAGCCCTCGCGGCGCATGTTCTCGATCAGCACGCCCAGTTGCAGCTCGCCGCGGCCGGCGACCTCGTACGCGTCCTTGCCGCTGGTCTCGGTGACCCGGATGGCCACATTGCTTTCGGCCTCCTTGAGCAGGCGGTCACGGATCACGCGCGACTGCACCTTGTCGCCCTCGCGGCCGGCCAGCGGGCTGTCGTTGACGCCGACGGTCATCGAGATGGTCGGGGGATCGATCGGCTGGGCGTCGAGCGGTTCGGTCACCTCCAGCGCGCACAGGGTGTCGGCCACCGTGGCCTTGGACATGCCGGCGATGGCGACGATGTCTCCGGCCTCGGAACCGGCGTCGAGCGGCTGGCGCTTCAGGCCGCGGAAGGCCAGCACCTTGGTGATCCGACCCTGCTCGATGGTCTTGCCGTCGCGGTCCAGGGCCTTGATCGGCATGCCCGGCACGGCCTTTCCGCTCTCGATGCGGCCAGTCAGGATCCGGCCGAGGAACGGGTCGCTCTCGATCAGCACGTTCAGCATGCGGAACGGCTTGTCGACATTGGCGGAGACGGCCGGCGGGGGCACATGGTCGACGATCAGGTCGAACAGCGGGGCCAGCGTGTCCGACGGCTTGTCCAGGTCCAGCGTGGCCCAGCCGTTGCGGCCCGAGGCGTAGATGTGCGGGAAGTCCAGCTGCTCGGGCGAGGCGCCGATGGCCTCGAACAGCTCGATGGTTTCCAGGTGCACCCGATCCGGATCGGCGTGGGCGCGGTCGACCTTGTTGATGCAGAGGATGGGACGCAGGCCCATCTTCAGGGCCTTGGTCAGCACGAATTTGGTCTGGGGCATGACGCCCTCTTCGGCGTCCACCAGGATGACGCAGCCGTCGACCATGCCCAGGATGCGCTCGACCTCGCCGCCGAAGTCGGCGTGGCCGGGGGTGTCGATGATGTTGATCCGGGTCTCGCCGGCC
>JAEYUE010000295.1 GCA_023433655.1 Pseudomonadota bacterium
GTTCGGGATTCCCTGGCCTTCCTCCTCGATACGGCGGGGCTGGTGTCGCGCACCTACGACTCGGCCGCCGCCCTGCTCGCCGAGGCCGAACGCCTCGCCCCCGGCTGCATCGTCACTGACGTGCGCATGCCTGAGATGAACGGGCTCGAGATGGTTCGCCGGCTGGCCGACATGGGCCTGCGCCATCCGGTCATCGTCATGACCGGCCACGCCGACGTGCCTCTGGCCATCGAGGCGGTCCGCGCCGGGGTCAAGGACTTCATCGAGAAGCCGTTCGACGACGAGGCCCTGCTCGCCTCGATCCGTGCCGCGCTCGCCGATCAGGCCGGCTCCGCCGAGCGCGAGGGCCAGGAGGCCGAGGTGCGCGAACGCCTCGCCTCCCTCTCGACCCGCGAGCGCCAGGTGCTGGACGGCCTCGTCGCCGGCCACGCCAACAAGGTCATCGCCTACGACCTCGAGATCAGTCCCCGCACCGTCGAGGTCTATCGCGCCAACGTCATGACCAAGATGCAGGCCCGCAGCCTGTCGGAGCTGGTCCGCATGGCCATCCTGGTCCGCTAGGCTCGCCGCTGACGGCTTCGTGAGGCGGGCAGGCCGGAACAACCCCTGCCTGCGTCCGGTTTTGCGGTCCCATCCCCAAAGGAGTGCAGGACCATGCAGAACCCCTTCCGACATCAGGACGAACCGGGCCGGCAGGACCGCGAGCGGGACGAGAACCGCTGGAGGTCGGAAGACCGTCGGCCCGACGAATACCGCACCTGGGGCGGCAGCGACGGTGGGCGCAGCGCCGAGGCCTTCCGCCGCGAGGAGCAGTCCTACGGCCGCCAGTCCGGCCCCGGCGGAGCCTGGACCCAGGACGCCTACCAGCAGAACCAAGGCCAGGGCGCCTGGAGCGGCGGCTACTCCGGCCCCGGCGCCTACGCCACCGGCGCCCAGTCCTACGGCGGCGGTCCTCAGTTCGGCCAGGATTACGGGCAGCAGGCCTATGGCTCACAAGCGTATGGCTCGCAGGGCTACGGCTCGCAGGCCTATGGCGCCTCCGGCCAGCAGGGTTACGGCGCGCAGTCCGGCCAGGGCTACGGCTACCAGACCGGCCACGCCTCGGGCCCGCAGATGAGCCAGGGCTACGGTTCGCAAATGGGCCATGCGGGCTCGCAGATGGGCTACTCCGGCTCGCAGATGGGCCAGGGCTACGGGGGCCAGTCCGGCCAGTACGCCTCGCACGGCTACGCCCCCGGCGCCCAGATCTGGCAGGGCTCCGGCCAAGGCATGGGCGGCCAGTCGCACGAGCACCACGACTTCGAGCCCGACTACCTGCACTGGCGCCAGCAGCAGCTGTCGGCCTTCGACAAGGACTACAGCGACTGGCGCAGCGAACGGCGCGAGAAATTCTCGTCCGACTTCGACAGCTGGCGCAGCAGCCGCCCCCGCGTCCAGGCCGAAAACCCCATCGTCGGCGACGTCTCCGACGGCGGCACCGGCGACGCCAGCGAGGCCAAGAAGCGCTGATCGCGTTTCAGGCCTGACGAAGGGCCCGGCGGGACACCGCCGGGCCCTTTTCTATTGCCGCTCCCGCCGGAGAGGCCTGCGCATCCTCAACGCGCCGGCGCGTTCTTCACATACTCGTCCAGCCAGCGGGTCATCTCCCAGAGGGTATGCCCGACCGACTCCCGCGCCCGGTAGCCGTGCGCTTCCAGCGGGAGGACGACGTAGCGCACCGTCGCGCCATGCCCCTTCAGCGCCGCATAGAACCGCTCCGACTGCACCGGGAAGGTGCCCGAATTGTCGTCGGCCTCGCCGTGGATCAGCAGGATCGGCTCGTTGACCCGGTTGGCGTAGGTGAAGGGCGACATCTCCGTATAGGTGTCCGTGGCCTCCCAATAGGTGCGCTGCTCGGCCTGGAAGCCGAACGGCGTTAGCGTCCGGTTATAGGCCCCCGAGCGGGCGATGCCGGTCCGGAACAGGTCGGTGTGGGCCAGCAGGTTGGCGGTCATGAAGGCGCCGTAGCTGTGCCCGCCGACGGCGATGCGGTCGCGGTCGGCCACACCCATCTCCACCACCGCATTGACCGCCGCCTCGGCCGAGGCGCGCAGCTGTTCGATATAGGTGTCGTTGGGCTCGGCCCCGTCCACGCCGATGATCGGCATCGACGGGTCGTCCAGCACCGCATAGCCCTGGGTCAGCAGGAACAGGTGGCTCGATCCCCCCGGCCGCACGAAGCGATTGGCCGTGTCGACCACCTGCCCGGCCACCGCCGCGTCGGTGAACTCGGCCGGATAGGCCCACATCACCAGCGGCAGCGGCCCGTCGCGATCCTTGTCGTAGCCCGCCGGCAGGTACAGCGTCCCCGACAGCGGCACCCCGTCGGCGCGGGTGTAGGTGATCAACTGCCGCGTCACCCCCGCCAGCTGCGGCGCCGGATCCGGGAACTGCGTCAGGGCGTCCGGCGCCTGCGCATCGAGGTTGCGCACATAGAGGTTGGGCGGATCGTTGCGGGTCTCGCGCCGCGTCACCAGCCGGCGGCCTTCCTCGTCGAGGATGCCGACGATGCTCTCGTAGTCGCCGCTGGCCGAGGTCCACAGCCGCTCGCTCGCACCGGTGGCCAGGTCCATGGCCGCCAGGAAGGGATACTCCCCCTCGCGCGTCGCCCCGTCGCCGGTCATCAGGATGCGGCCGTCGGCGGCGAACCGCGCCACCGGGAAGCCCTGCGCGTTCGGCTCGGTCACCGGGAAGCCCGGGTCGTTGTAGCGGTCCTGGTAGTTCCGCTCCAGCAACACCCGGCCGCGCCCGGGGTTCGACGGGTCGATGACGTAGCGGGTCTCGTGACGGTTGTTGAACCACCGGCTGTAGACCAGCGCCGTATCCGCATCGCCCCAGGTGATCCCTGAATAGCGCTCCTTCAGGTCGATCACCGGCGTCGGCGCGGCGCTGAACGGCGCCGCCAGCATGAACACCCGGTCGCGCACCTCGGCCGGGGTGCGCGGGTCGCCGCCGTCCTGGGCCTCGGCCCAGACCAGCGTCGCAGGCGCGTCGCCCCGCCAGCTGACCGAGCGCGGCCCCGGCGCGGTGGCGTCGAACGGCGTCGGGATGTTGTCCCTCAGCGGCAGGTCGGCGACATGGTGCACCACCCGCCCCTGCAGGTCGGTGACCGTGATCTCGGTCGGGAACAGCCGCGCCGGCACGACATAGCTGTACGGCCGCTTGACCGTGGTGGTCAGCAGATGACGCCCGTCCGGCGAAACCCCCGCCCCCAGCACCACCGCCGGTTCACCGACCGTCCGCGCCGCGCCCGACAGCGGGACCAGCGTCAGCTGCGAGGTGAAATAGTGGTCGAACAGGGCCTCGTCGCCCGCGTTCGACAGCAGGTCCTGATAGGTCCGCACCGGGGCCGCCCGGCCCATGCTCTCCTCGACCACCGGACCGGCCGGCGGACGGCTGACGTCCGGCGCGGCCCCGCGGCCTTGCGGGACCATGCGGACCATCAGGCCCGAGCTGTCGGGCAGCCAGTCGAAGGCCCCGCCGGCCGCCGCGTTGACCCGCGCGTCGGTCAGCCGCCGCGCCTCGCCGCCGGCCACGTCCGCGACCCACAGCTCCAGGCCTGTCGGCGCGTCCATCAGGAAGGCCACGGCCTTGCCGTCCGGCGACCACGACGGCGAGGTGAAGCGCGCGCCCTCGGGCAGCTGCACGGTCCGCGCCGGGCCGCCCGCCACCGGCTGGAAGCTCAATCCGGTCAGCCAGCTCACCCGGCTGTTGGCCGGCCCGTTGTTCCTCGGATTGATCCGGTAGCCCGCCAGCCGCAGCATTGGCTCGGCCAGTTCCGCGATCGGCGGCAGGTTGGCCCGGTCGTACAGCGCCAGCGTCGCCCGGTCCGGGCTCAGGCTCGGCGTCGGCGTCGGCTTGCGGTCCAGGATCTCCGCGATCGGCGCCGGCGGCTGCTGATAGGTCAGCCCATCCTGGGCCAGCACCGGTCCGCCGAAGGCGGCGATCAGCACGAAGGCGGGCAGGGCCCGGGCGAGAAGTCGACGACGCATGTTCGAAACACCCCAACAGCCGCCGGTCCGTCCGGCGGGCCGGTCACGCTAGGGTTGGCCGTCGTCGCCGGTCAAGGCCGGCGCGACGGCGCTCCGGTCATCGCGTAGCAGCTGGCCCGCGTGGGCCGTCCGCCGTCCGGCCCGCCATAGGCCGCCCGCACCGAACAGATGTCCGCCGGGCTCAGCTTCCCCTCCCAGCGCGCCGGGTTGCAGTAGTTCATGATCGAGTCGGCGTCGTAATAGGTCTCATCGGCCACCTCCGGCTCGGGCGTCCGCATCCGCGCCACGCAGTCCGGGGCGCGCGGGCTGACGTGGTCGTGGCTGAAGCCCAGGGCATGGCCCAGCTCGTGCAGGGCGTCGGCCTGGAAGCAGCCCTCGCGCCCGACCGAGCCGCGCCGCCCGCAGATGCGGTTGGTGACCAGGTATTCGGCGTTCAGGGTGATCGTCCCGCCGCGCACCAGATTGACTCCCAGGTGGCTGGCCGAGGCGAACAGCTCCGGGTCGTGCACGATGCGGATCGGAATGCGCCGCTCCGGCCCCGTCGTCGGGCTGTCGGCGCAGTCGGCGCGGATGTCGAAATCCACCTTCGCCACCGCCTCCCAGGCCGCCGCCGCGGCGATCACCTTGTCCCGCGCCCAGCCGTCGTCGGCGGCTGGCGCCTGGAAGCACATCGGCACCAGTCCGCCGGGCCAGATATCCGCCTCGTCCGGCGGCGGCGCGGGCGGCGGCGGAGGCGGCGGAGGCGGGGGAGGAGGAGGCGGCGGCGGCGGCGGCGGCGGCGCCATCACCGGCGGCGGCTCCTGCAGCCACGAACACCCCGCCATCGGCGCCGCGGCCAGCCCGGCCAGCAGCACCAGCAGAACGACCCTCAAAGCCCTCATGCCCAGCGTGTCTCCGTCAGCGTCAGCTTCAGCTCGATCCACAGCGCCCGCGCGTCCGGCCGGCCCGCCTGCGGGGCCAGGTCCTCGGCGTGGGCCGTCGCCTCGACCGGCCCCTCCCCGGCCGCCACGAGGTTCAGCACCTCCTCGCCGAAGCGGAACGGCAGCACATAGGCGCCGTGGTGGTGATGGCCCTCCCCGTCGGGAATGTGCACGAAGGTCGGCGACGACCCCAGCGACCGCTCCCGTCCGCCGCCGGCCAGGCGGATCTCGATCGAGCGGTCCTCCAGCGCCTGCTCCAGCACCCAAGCCACCGCCCCGACCCCCTCGATCATCAGCGTGTCGTCGGCCTCGCGCATCCGCGCCACGGCCTCGTCCGGCAGGACCAGCCGCATCCACCCGCCGCCTGGCGCCGGCTCGGCCCGCAGGACCCAGCTCTCCGTCCCCAGCGGAACCCGCCGCGTCGCCCCCGGCGGCCCCGCCTCCGGCACGCTGAACACCGGGAACGGATACAGCCGGTCGTAGTCGTACCCCAGCGCCCCGGTCTCCAGAGTCTCCGCCACCGCCACCGCCGGCGCCCGCCGCCCCTCGATGTCGACGAAGCCGCCGACCTCCAGAGCGGTCCACGCCGCCGGGTACAAGCCCTTGCCCCGGTTCCGGTGCCAGGTCGCCCACACCCGGTCGACGTTGCTGTGATGCAGCCAGAACATCGGATCCCGCGCCGACGTGCGAGGGTGCTTCATCGCCCCGCCGATCAGCTGGTGGATGTGGTTGTGGCCATAGCCCTCGACCATGCCAGCGCCCGTCGGAAGCTTGCCGCAGAAGGTCTCGAAATCGTCCTCGGCCAGCCGGGCCGTATAGGGCGACTCCGCCCACCGCGCCGCGGCGAAGTCCATCGTCTCCACCCCGTCCGCCCGCTCGGCCTCGTACAGGGGCGAACCGCGGTCGGTGATCCAGTCCGGCAGGAAGCGATGCTCCTGCCAGTCCCAATAGGGCATGGCGAAGCCCTCGTGGCCGGTCAGCTTCGCCACGATCCGCTCGAGATGCAGCAGCTGTTGCCGGTGCCACGGCAGGAACAGGCCGTCGTTGTGCCGGGCCGCCCGATGATGGATCTGCGTCTGCCGCGCCCACGACAGGCCGTCGCGCCGGCCCTTCATGATCCGCACCGCCTCGCCGAAGGCCACGACGTCGTCGCTGGTGGCGCTCAGGTCGCCGACGCCCTTGCGGATGCGCACGCCGGTCTGCGCCCGCGCCAGGCCCGCGCCCGTCAGCGTCAGGGCCGCCCCTCCGGCCAGCGCCGCGCGCCGGTTCACCCTCATGCCTCGCCCCCCCGCACGGCCGGCGCGCCGGCCGCCCTCAACCGCAAGCTTTCACGACTCCGCTGGCGCTGTCGAGGCGTCCGCCCCGTCCTGGCCTATGAAGCGCGCCGCCCGCGCCGCGTCCCAGGCCTCGCGCAGGCCCTGCCGCGGCTGGTCGACAGCGAACACCGACAGCTGCGCCGTCCACACCTCCGAAAGCTGACGCACCGTGTCCGGAACCCACCCCGGCGGCTGCTGCCGCGCCCAGTTCAGCGGCGACACGGCATTGAACACCAGCAGGAAGGCCGTCGCCGTCAGTAGGGTCCGGCTGGTCCAGCGCCGGTCCCGCGCCGCGATGCCTTCGTCGTCCAGCGGCGGGGCCGGCGGAAAGGCGAACCGCCCCAGCGCCACCAGCGCATTCTCCCGGGTCGGCAGGTCGTGGGCGTCGGCCGTCTCGATCCAGTCGCTCGAGGGGTCCTCCGGCGACGCGGCCACGCTCTCCGCCAGCGGCGGGAACGGCGAGTCCGGCCGGTGCACGGGAAACGGCTCCAGCGGGACCGGCGGCTCTTCGGGTTCGTCGCTCATCGCCTCTCCAACGCCCTAGAACTGGAAATAGATGAACGGGGCCACGCCCTCGGGCCGCACCGCCTCGACCAGCAGGATCGCCGCCCCGACCAGCAGGCCCAAGGTCAGCGACGGCGCGGTCTTCAGCCGCTCGGCCATGCCCTCCACCGCCCGCGGCGGCAGCCAGTGCATGGCCAGGCCGCCGACGATCAGCGTCAGCAGCAGCGGCGTCAGCATGACCACCGGCCCGATCCGCCCCAGCCCCTCGAGCATCTGCAGCGCCAGCTCGAAGCTCTCGGCCCGGAACAGGATCCAGCCCAGACAGACGATGTGGAAGGTGACCAGCACCCCGACCACGGTCGGGATCACCTTGCGGTCGCCCACCGCGGCCCGGAACAGCCGCTCGATCACCTGCACCCCGTCGTGCAGGGCCCCCCACGCCAGGAAGGTCAGCGCCGCCCCGTGCCACAGCCCGCCCAGCACCATGGTGATGAAGACGTTGACGCAAGAGGCGAACAGCCCCTTCCGCCCGCCGCCCAGCGGCACGTACAGGTAGTCGCGCAGCCAGCTCGACAGGCTGATGTGCCAGCGCCGCCAGAATTGCTGCATCGAGCTGGCCCGGTACGGCTGGTCGAAGTTGCGGGGGAAGGAATAGCCCAGCAGCGCCGCCAGCCCGATGGCCATGTCCGAATAGGCCGAGAAGTCGCAGTAGATCTGCACCGCATAGCCATAGACCGCCGCGGCTATGTCCACCGCTCCGTAGGCCGTCGGATCGAAGAACACCGGGTCGACCAGGTTCACCGACAGTTCCGAGGCGATCACCGTCTTCTTGAACAGCCCCCAGGCGATCAACAGCAGGCCATGCGTGGCCATCACCCGCGTCAGCCGCGGCGTCCGCTCGAACTGGGGCAGCAGGTCCGAGGCCCGCACGATCGGCCCCGCCACCAGGTGCGGGAAGAAGCTCATCAGCAGCATGACGTCGAGCAGGCTCTTCGCCGCTGGCGTCTTCCCGCGGTGCACGTCCACGACATACGAAATGCCCTGGAAGGTGAAGAAGCTGATCCCCACCGGCAGCACGATCTGCAGCAGCGGCAGGTCCCGCTCCCAGCCGAACTGCGCCAGCAGCTCCCCGGCCTGTTCGACGAAGAAGCCGTAGTACTTGAAAAACCCCAGGATCAGCAGGTTGGCCGCCACCCCCAGCCCGACCAGCCAGCCCGTCTTCCGTCCGCGCTCCCGGTCGCGCGCGATCAGCGCCGCCGCGCCCCAATTGAGAATGGCCGAGGCGATCAGCAGGCCGACAAAGCGCCAGTCCCACTGGGCATAGAAGAACCAGCTGGCCAGCAGCAGGAACAGCTTGCGCTTGCCGTTCTCGCGATCCAGCGACCAGGCGGTGAAGTAGACGAACAGGAAGAAGACGCCGAACGCCAGCGTGGGGAACAGCATCTAGCGCCCCGCCTTCCACGCCTCATAGGCGGCCAGCAGGTCGTCGGCGAGGACGCCGC